>JAUNUA010000050.1 GCA_030538435.1 Brachybacterium sp. | reverse complement strand
CAGTACGATCCTCGCCGGATCATCCGGGAGGCTTGGGGGGACACCACCCTGGACGATCTGGTGCCGGACGCCAAGAGCATGGCGCCCGCCGCGGCCGCCGGCGCTGCGGCCGGTACTGCGAAGCGCTCGAGCTCGAGTTCCTCCGGATCGAAGCGGGCGAAGAAGGACGACGGCCCGAAGCGGGCCCCCTTCGACGACGAAGCCACCTGAGCCCCGTGTCCGGGGCACTGCGGTAGGTCAGCGCGTGACGCTCAGGTGCAGTTTCTTCCCGGCGAGTCCCCGGGGCCGGTTCGCGAGGCCCCGCGCGATCTCGCGCAGAGCCTCGGCGGCCGGACTTTCCGGTGCGGACAGCACGACCGGGGTGCCGTCATCGGCGCCCTCTCGTAGTCGCGGCTCGAGCGGTACCTGGCCGAGCACCGGCACGGGGTGCTTCACGTTCCCGGCGAGGGTCGCTGCGACGCGCTGGCCGCCGCCGGCTCCGAACACCTCGCTGCGGGAGCCGTCGGGCAGGTCCATCCAGCTCATGTTCTCCACCACCCCGATCACGTCCTGCCCGGTGGCGCTCGCCAGGGACCCCACGCGCTCGGCGACCGTCGATGCCGACGGCTGCGGGGTGGTGACGACCAGCATCTCGGCGGTCGGCAGGATCTGCGCGACGGAGATCGCGACATCACCGGTCCCCGGGGGGAGGTCCAGCAGCAGTACGTCGAGGTCGCCCCAGTAGACGTCGGAGGCGAACTGCTCGATCGCCCGGTGCATCTTCGGGCCGCGCCACACGACGGCTTGGCCGGAGGGGACGAACACCCCGATGCTCATCACCTTCACGCCGTGCCCCTCGGGAGGCATCAGCAGGTCGCCGACCTTGGTGGGCTGGTCGGTGATGCCGAACATGCCCGGGATGGAGAAGCCGTGGATGTCTGCGTCCAGGACCCCCACGCGCAGCCCGTCGGCGGCCATCGCGGCGGCGAGGTTCGCGGTGATTGAGCTCTTGCCGACCCCGCCCTTGCCAGAGGAGACGGCGATGATGCGGGTGAGGTTCCCCGGCTGGTTGAAGGGGTTCGCCCGGCGACCCTCGCGGAGCCGCTCGGTGAGGGCGTCGCGCTGCTCGACGGACATGGTGCCGGATTCCACGCGCACCTCGGTGAGGCCGGCGACGGTGGCGGCGGCCTCCGCGGCATCCTGCTCGATGCGGCCGCGCATGGGGCAGCCCTCGATGGTCATCAGGACGAGGATGTGCGCGGTCCCGTCGGCATCCACGCGGATGTCCTCGACCATTCCCAGCTCCGTGATGGGCTTGTGGATCTCGGGGTCGATCACCCGGTCCAGGGCCGTGCGGATCTGCTCGACGCGTGGATCCTCCGGTGCGGTGTGCTCGTTCTGTCCGGTGTGCTTACTCGTCTCGGTCACGGGAGTCCTTCCCGCTGGGTCTCAGCGCTCGGGATCGGTGGTCGTCTCGGGGGCGGGCACCTCGCGTACCGCGGCGAGCTCCTCCCGGAGGATCTGCCGCAGCTGCTCGCGCATCGTGTCCGACAGCGGCGCCCGCTGGTGGTGCCCGTCCGCGGCGGACGCAGTCGGCGCCGTGTCCTGGGCGACGAGGTCCTGCTCGTCCTCGTCCAGCTCTTCCAGGAGGTCGCGCAGTTCACCGCGGACGAAGTCGCGCGTGGCGACATCGTTCAGCGCCAGGCGGAGCGAGGCCAGCTCGCGGGTGATGAAGTCGGTGGTGGCGTGATTGCGCTCGGCGCTCTGGCGGTCCTGCTCGACCTGCACGCGGTCGCGATCGTCCTGGCGGTTCTGGGCCAGCAGCAGCAGCGGCGCGGCGTAGGACGCCTGCAGCGACAGGATCAGCGTGAGCAGGGTGAAGTTCAGGGCGCGCGGGTCGAACTGGGCACTGACCGGCATCAGCGAGTTCCACGCCAGCCACACGGCACAGAAGATGGTCATGCCCACCAGGAACGCCGGTGTGCCCATGAAGCGGGCGAAGGCTTCGGCGCCGCGCCCGAAGGCGTCCCGGGAAAAGCGGATCCGCGGCAGACGGCGCCCGCCCGCCGGGTCCTCGAGGGAGAAGGTCCGATGCGCCATGGCTCACTCCTCCCCGGCCCGGGCGGCGGTCCGCTCGCGGGGTCGTTGCAGTTCCCGGGCGATCTGGGACAGGTCGATCTGCCCGGTGGCGGTGCTCGGCTCGTCCTGCTCGCGCCAGTCGTCGGGAAGCATGTGGTCCAGCACGTCGTCCACGGTGATGGCGCCCAGCAGGTGCCCGTCCTCGTCGCACACCGGCAGGGACACCAGGTTGTACATCGCCATCGCGCGGGTGACCTCGCCGAGCAGCGCCTCGGGCGGGACGGTGTGGCGGTCGGAGTCGAGGATTTCGCCGACGGCCCGCTCCGGACGCTCGCGCATCAGATGCTGGAAGTGCACGATCCCCAGCAGCCGCCCCGTCGGGGTCTCCAGGGGGGAGCGGCACACGTGCACGGTGGAGGCGAGCGCGGGGGAGAGCTCCTGCCGGGAGATCATCGCCAGGCAGTGCGCGACCGGGGTTTCCGGCGCCACGATCAGCGGCTCGGTGGTCATCATGCCGCCGGCGGTGTACTCGTCGTAGGCGAGCAGCCGGCGGACGTCCTTCGCGTCCTCGGGCTCCATCAGCTGCAGCAGCGACTCCGCGACGGACTCCGGCAGCTCCTGCACCAGATCCGCGGCATCGTCCGGTGCCATCTCCTCCAGCACGTCGGCTGCACGGGACGCCTGCAGGGCTGTCACCACCTCGACGCGGGCGTCCTCGGGCAGCTCCTCGAGCACATCGGCGAGGCGCTCGTCGTCGAGCTCTCCGACCAGCTCCATGCGGCGCTTCGCGTCCAGCTCCAGCACGATCTCCGCGAGGTCCGCGGCGTTCAGGTCCTGGTAGGAGGCCAGCAGCAGCGCCGCCGAATGCTCCTGCTGATCGCCGAACAGGCCGCTCACGCGGTCCCAGTCGACCGTGAGGGACTCCCCGCGTGAGACGAGGGCGCTGAGGGTGCCCCGGCGGCGGCGTCGCACGTGCAGGCGGTGGATCTCCCAGTCGCGCTGCCCGCGCCGCTCCAGCCCCACGTCCTCCACGATCGCCTCGCCGGAGCCGTCGTCGAGTGTGACCACGCGCTCCAGCAGGTCGCCGATGACGAGCAGTTCCCCGGTGCGCTTCTCGAAGCGCCGCATGTTCAGCAGCCCGGAGGAGATCACCTGGCCGACGTCGATCGAGGTGACCCGCGTGATCGGCAGGAAGACGCGACGTTTGCCGGGGACCTCCACCACCATGCCGACGGCGCGGGGGGCGCCGCGGCGGCGGGGCAGGACCACGACGTCGCGGACCTTGCCGACCTCGTCACCGATGGGGTCGAAGACACGGGTCCCCGCCAGTCGTGCCGCGAAGAAGCGGTGGGGAGTGGTGCTCACCGCTCCAGGGTAGTGCGCTCCTCGGACAGGGCGGCCATCCAGTGTTCGACATCATCCGGAGTGCGCGGGAGCGCCGCGGAGAGGTTCTCCACGCCGTCCTCGGTGACGAGCACATCGTCCTCGATCCGCACCCCGATGCCGCGCAGCTCGCGGGGGACCTTCAGGTCGTTCTGCATGAAGTACAGGCCCGGTTCGATGGTGAAGATCATTCCCGGGACGAGCTCCGCGTCGAGGTACATCTCCCGGCGGGCCCGCGCGCAATCATGGACGTCCATCCCCAGATGGTGGCTGGTGCCGTGGACCATCCACCGCCGATGGAACTGACCCTCGGGGGACAGGGACTCCTCCGCGGTGCCGGGCAGCAGCCCCCACTGCTCGAGCCGGGCGGCGATGACCTCCATGGCGGCGGCATGGATGTCGCGGAACAGCACCCCGGGGCGGGCGGCGGCGAACGCGGCGTCGGCGGCGTCCAGCACCGCCTGGTAGACGCGGCGCTGCGGCTCGCTGAAGCGCCCACTGATCGGGAGGGTGCGGGTGACGTCCGCGGTGTACAGGGAGTCGACCTCCACGCCGGCGTCGATGAGCACCAGGTCACCCTCGCGGACGGGACCGTCGTTGCGGATCCAGTGGAGGGTGCAGGCGTGGTGACCGGCGGCGGCGATGGTGTCGTAGCCCACCCCGTTGCCATCGGCGCGGGCGGTGCGGCGGAACACGCTCTCGATGACCCGCTCTCCGCGGGCATGCTCCAGGGCCTCGGGAAGGTGCCGGACCACGTCCTCGAATCCGCGGACGGTCGCATCGACCGCCTGGCGCATCTGATCGATCTCGTAGGCATCCTTGGTGAGGCGCTGCTCGCTGGCGGCCTCGAGGAACCGGACCGCCTCCCGGTCCGCCTCCTCGCCACCCGGCAGCCCGTTCTGCTCACGGATCTCCGCGACCATCTCCTCCACCGCGGCGTCGACGTCGCGCATCACCGTCAGCGACAGCTGAGCGCCCACGTCCTTGGCGAGGTGGTCGCGCAGGGTGTCGATGTGGCGGCAGGGGATCCCCAGGCGCTGCTCGGCCTCCTCCAGGGTGGGCCGACGGCCGACCCACAGCTCGCCGTAGCGGGCATCAGCGTAGAACTCGGTCGAGTCGAACCCGGCGCGGGGCCGCATGAAGTACGTCGCCTCGGCCTTCTCGGGGTCCTCGTCCGACGGCTCCACCACCAGGACGCTGTCCGGCTCCTCGTCCTGCTGGAAGGCCCCGTAGTAGGCGAAGGCCGTGTCCGGGCGGAAGGGATAGTCGGTGTCGTTGGAGCGCACCTTGAACACACCGGCCGGGAGCACCAGGCGGGTTGCGGGCAGGGTGCGGACCAGGACGTCCCGCCGGGCGGCGGCGGGCTCGGCGCCCTCGCGCCGCTGGGGGGCGGGCAGCTCCTCGTCCCAGTCGGCGGCGATGAAGGCACGGAACGCCTCGTTCGTGGGGCGCTGGGAGCGGGTGTCACCGCGGGCTGCGAGCTCCTCGGTGCGGTCGGCGGCACTGGCTTCCGGGGTGCCGCCCTCGGTCTCGGTCGCATGTCGGCTCTGATCGTGGGTCACCCAGCGATCGTCTCACGGGTCGTGGTGCGGCTCGTCCTACCCTGGCGTCATGGAGCGCATCGACCTGCACACCCATTCCTCCGCGTCCGACGGCACCGATACCGTCGGGGAGCTGGTCGATGCCGCCGCGGCCGCGGACCTGCAGGTCATCGCGCTCACTGACCATGACACGACGATCGGGTGGGCGGCAGCGGCGGACGCAGTGCGGCGCACCGGGGTGGCGGTGGTGCCCGGGATCGAGGTGTCCACGCAGTACGGCGGGCACAGCATCCACGTGCTCGCCCTGCTGCCGGACCCCGGCCCGTCAACCCCGCTCGCCGCGGAGCTCTCCCGGGCACGGACCGACCGGGTGGGCCGAGCTCGACGCATGGTGGAACTGATCGGGCAGGACCATCCGATCAGCTGGGAGGACGTGCTGGATCAGACCGCGGGGGAGGACACCACCATCGGCCGCCCCCACATCGCCGACGCCCTGGTCGCGGCCGATGTGGTGCCGGACCGCTCCGCCGCGTTCGCCGACATCCTCGCCTCCCGCGGACGCTACTACGTCCCCCACTACGCACCCCCGCCGGGTGCGGCGGTCCGCGCGATCGTCGCTGCGGGCGGCGTGCCGATCATCGCCCACCCCGCCTCCGGGACGCGGGGAAGCGAGACACCCCTGCCGGTGCTGGAAGAGATGGTCGAGGCGGGCCTCGCGGGCATAGAGGTCGACCATCGTGAGCACGACGAGAGGCAGCGCGCACGCCTCAGGTCCTTCGCCCGCGCCCACGGGCTCCTGGTGACGGGCGGCAGCGACTATCACGGCCGCGGCAAACCCAACCGGCTCGGGGAGAACCTCACGCTGCCGGATGTCCTGGACGCCGTGATCTCGCTGTCCACGAGCACCACCGAGGTACTGCGCGCATGACAGCGCAGGAGCCGGCAGGAGCCGGCCGGCGCCGGCCTCAGGACTCCTCGGAGGAGCCGCCCCGCCCGCGTCCGCGCCCACGGGAGCGACGACGGCCCCCGCCCGAACGACCACCGCTCTCGGTGCCGTCGGCAGCACCGGTGGTCTTCTGCTCGACGACCTCACCCTGGACGCGCCGGGTGCGGGTGCGGCTGCGCTGGCGACGAGGCCGATCCTCGCCCTCGTCCTTCCCGGCGCCGGAGGTCTGACCGCTCCTTCCGCGTCTACCGGAATCGCGGCCACCGCGTCCACCGCGGCCGCTGCGGCCTGCACGGTCGCCGTCCCGCGGGCCGAAGCGCTTCTCCCGCGCCCGCTCCCGGGCGGCGTCGCGCCCACCGAGGTCCTCGAGCACCTCGGCGTCCAGACCCTCGCGGGTGCGGTCGCTCTTCGGCAGCGTGCCCTTGGTGCCCTCGGGGATATCGAGGTCCTCGTACAGATGCGGGGAGGTCGAGTACGTCTCCACCGCCTCCGTCGACTCCAGACCCAGCTGCCGGGCGATCAGCGACCAACGCGCCAGGTCCTCCCAGTCCACGAAGGTGACCGCGGTGCCGGTCTTCCCGGCGCGGCCGGTGCGGCCCGTGCGGTGGAGGTAGGTCTTGTCGTCGTCCGGGCTGTTCCAGTTGATGACGTGGGTGACGTCGGTGACGTCGATGCCGCGGGCGGCGACGTCGGTGGCGACCAGCACGTCGATCTTGCCGTTGCGGAAGGCGCGCAGGGCCTGTTCGCGGGCGCCCTGGCCGAGGTCGCCGTGCAGCGGCGCGGCGGCGAAGCCGCGGCCGATCAGGTCCCCGGCCACGCGGTCGGCCTCCCGCTTGGTACGCATGAACACGATGGTCAGGCCCCGGCCGCGGGCCTGCAGGATGCGGGCCAGGACCTCGATCTTGTCGAGCTGGTGGGCGCGGTAGACCACCTGGGTGATGTCGGCCTTGGTGACGGCGTCATCGCCCGGGTCGTGCGCGCGGATGTGGGTGGGACGGTTCATGAACCGTCGCGCAAGAGCCATGATCGGCCCCGGCATGGTGGCCGAGAACAGCATCGTCTGCCGGGAGGTCGGCACTGACTGCAGGATCCTCTCGATGTCCTCCAGGAAGCCGAGGTCCAGCATCTCGTCGGCCTCGTCGAGGACGGCGACCCGGACCTGCGAGAGGTCCAGGTGCTTCTGGCGCATCAGGTCGATGAGGCGACCGGGGGTGCCGACCACGATCTCGACACCGCGCTGCAGCTGCTCGATCTGCGGCTCGTAGGCGCGGCCGCCGTAGATGGTGGCGATGCGTACCCCGCGCTTCGCCGAGGCGTCCTGCAGATCCTGGGCGACCTGCACCGCGAGCTCGCGGGTGGGAAGCACCACGAGGCCCTGGGGCGAGCCGACAGCTCGGCCCTCGGGGTTGTCCTCACCGGGGGCGACCGCGTTCTGCAGCATCGGGATGCCGAAGCCGAGAGTCTTACCGGTGCCGGTCTTCGCCTGCCCGATGATGTCGCTGCCGCGCAGGGCGACGGGCAGGGTCAGGGCCTGGATCGGGAAGGGGTGGACGATGTTCTTCGCGGCCAGCGCGTCAACGATGTCCGGGCGGACGTCGAAGTCCGCGAAGGACAGCTCGGCCGCCTTCTCCACGACGTCAGCGTCCTCGGTGATGGTCTCGCCGGAGATGTCCTCGACGGCGGGGGAGACCTGCTCGGCCTCCAGGGTGTGCGGGGTGTGTTCTGGCACAGCTCAACTCTCTGGATGTGGGGCGTCCCGGCCATGGTAGCCGCCGGGCGTCCCGTACCCAGGTCCGCGGTGGCGCGGGCCACGCCAAGCGGTCGCTGAGGTCAGGGCTCCTCCGTGTCCTGTGCAGGGTCCTCGGGCTCCCCCGTCTGCTCAGCGTCGCCCGTCGGGTCCGGCTCCGTCGTCTCCGGTGCGGGATCGCTCGGCGACTCCGGGGTGATCCGCTCCTCGTCCGGCGGGTTCTGCCCGGGGGAGATCTCGTCCTCGGTGGGGATCGGGGACTCCGGGGTCTCCAGACCCTCCGGGATCTCCAGGGCATGGTCCGTCGGCACGAACTGGTGACGCTGGATGGAGACCGACACCAGCCCGAGGCCGCCCATCGTGATGTCGTCGTAGGCGACGAGATCCCCGGTCTCGGCATCGAAGTACAGCAGCCGCGACTCGAGCTCCAAGGGGTCCTCACCGTCGAGGACCCGCAGCACCCCGCCGGAGGCGAGCGCACCGCCGCTGGACCCGACGGTCAGCCAGTCGGAGCCGGAGCCGTCGCGGTTCATGTCGATGGTCGAGGTGTGCATGTGGCCGGTCAGCACCAGCGGCGTGCGGCCCAGCAGCCCGTCCGGCTCGGTCGGGTCGTGGATGAGAGCGACGTCCACCGGGTTGTCCGGGTTCTCCTCGTTCCACGCCTCGATCGTGTCGCCCAGCTGGTACCCGGCATTGCGCACCGAGTCCTTCCCGCGCTGCCACCCGGTGGTCATGGAATCGTCGTCCGCCGCGAAGCGGGGGTCACCCACACCCGCGATGACAAGGCCCTCCACCTCCACGATCTCGTTCTCCAGCACGATGCCGTTCGGCTGGGCGGCGACGGTGGAGATGGCGCCCTGGCCGTCGTGGTTGCCGGAGACGAACACGTAGGGGACGTCCACCGAGCCCAGCTGCGCAATGATGCGGTCCTCGTACGGGGTGCCCCAGGAGACGATGTCACCGGTGTCGATGACCATGTCCAGGTCGAACTGCTCGTCCAGCGCCGCGATCATGTCGAAGGACTGGGGGTTGTCGTGGATGTCCGAGACGTGCAGCACGGTGATCACCTCCCCCTGCGGTCCCTGCGCGGAGGGGAGGGTGCCGGCAGCGACGTACAGCGCGGAGACCTGGCTGACGAACTCCGCCAGGATCGACCGGTAGTTCGCGTAGTCGGCGACGGTGTACTGGGTGACGTCCACGAGTCCCGCCGCCTGGGACAGCAGGCCGTCGAACTGCGGCTGGTAGAGCGCTTGTGGACGGAAGGTCGCGGCCATCAGCCCGGCTGTCCCGACGACCACCACCAGCGCCGTGCCGCCGGCCACCACGGTGCGGCGCACCCGCCGGTAGGTCAGCCCCACCGCGAGCACCGCGCCGAGTCCCGCGAACAGTGCGTTCAGGCCGACGTTGCGGACGGCGGCGCTGGTGATGCGGTCCGGCGCCGTGCGCTGCAGCTCGGCGAGGGCGGCGTCGTCGTACAGGATCTGCTCCGCGGCGCGGACGTCGACCTGCTTGACCCGCGCCTCGACCTGCACCGGTGCCCGGTGGGTGCGGAAGGTGATCTCCCCGACCGGCGGCACCATGATGACGGTGTTGGAGGCGAGGGACGGCTGCACGTGCACGGTGGCCTTCAAGGGCCCGACGTCCACGGTCGTCGCGGGGACCAGCATCAGCCCGAGGAGCGCGCCGATCGCGCCGACCAGCGGCACCGTGAGCAGGTGATGCAGGCGCCGACGGCGCGCAGCGCGGGGCTCGGAAGGATCCGGGGTGTCCGGGGTGTCAGGAGCGCTCATCGGGCCGTCACGAGAGGAGGGAGGGGCAGGGGAGCGGATCGGCGGTGCGGGGGTCAGCCGAGGAAGCCGACGCGTCGCGGCTCTTCCGTGGCGACCTCGGCGTACGCGATCTTGGAGCCGGTCACCAGGACCACGCGGCCCTTGGAGTCGGTGAGGCGGACCGGCTCCCCGGAGGACATCGCGCTCTGCAGGCTCTCCAGCACCGAGTCGGTCGTCTGGTCGGTCTCGACGACGATCTCGCGAGGGGAGTGCTGGACGCCGATTCGGATCTCCATCTGGGGGTCCTTTCCGCTGGATGTCGGGCCCGGCGAGGGGCCGGCGGACCGGGTGTCCGCGCCCGGTCAGTGTAGTCCCGCGGCGTGCGTCGACGGCTCGGTGCCGTTCCTGTCGTCCTCTGCCGTCGCCGCGGTGGGCGCGAAGCCGCGCAGACCGTCCGTGATGAAGGTGACCAGGGTCGCCACGACCTGCTCGCGCTGCTGCTCGGACTCTGCTGCCTGGATCTGCGCGATCTCCGACTGGGCGAGGGCGGCAATGCCCCGGCCGAGGATGCGCGCTTCTTCCAGGGTCAGCACGCGGGCGCGGCGGAGGATCGTCGCGAGCACGTCGATCGTGGTGTCGAGGACCTCGCCCAGCCGTTCGCTGACCGCCGGGGAGATGTTCTCCCCCTGGGCGATCAGCTGGAAGGCGGGACCGGAGCCGGCGAACTCCTCGAGGAACAGCCGCACGCCACCCTCGACGCGGTCGGCGGTCCTGGCATGGCGTTCCAGCAGCGTCTCGAAGCCGGCGACCATCGCGGCTCCCAACTGGTCGATGACCGCCAGGTACAGATCCTCCTTGGAGGCGAAGTGCTGGTACAGGACCGGTTTGGTGACACCGGCGGCCAGCGCGATGTCCTCCATGGAGGTGCGCTGGTACCCGCGGTCGCCGAACTGCGTCGTCGCGACCTGGAGGAGTTGCGCGCGGCGCTGAGGGCCGGGCATCCGAGAGGTGGTGGGCACGGTGGTGGGACTCCTTCCCCGCGAGTGCGGCCATGATACCGACGCCGGGTCACGGGCCGGATTGTCGGGCCCCTGTGGTCGAATGACGGGCATGTCTTCCCCGCGCGACCGGCGGACCTCTCGCCGCGATGACCGACTGCCCGCAGTGCGGATGCTGCCGCCGCTGCAGGAGGCCCGCGCACGGCCTCTCGCCGAGGACGATCTCACCGCCGCCCAGAGGACGGTCCTGGCTCACGTGAGCGCGGGCGAGGACGTGGTGGTGCACGGACCGCCCGGCAGCGGTCGCACCCGCCTGGCGCTGACCGCTGCCGTCCGCGCCGCCGACTCCACTGCGTCTCCCGCCGGTGGCACCGCCGGAAAGGTGCTGCTGCTCGCCCCGCGCCGCGCGGCAACCGCGCCCTTGCGGGACGCCGTCGCGCACCTCGGGAAAGGGGAGCAGATCCAAGTGGGCACTCCGGCCGGGTTCGGCTTCACCGTGATCCGCGCGCAGAGCATCACCGAGGGCACCGGCGAACCGACTCTCGTCACCGGTGCCGACCAGGACCAGCTGGTCCGCGACCTGGTGGCCGCCCGGCAGGCGTGGCACCTGCCCGTGGAGGCCGCCACCCGCACCCTGCCCGGTTTCCGCGCTGAACTGCGCGACGTGCTCTCCCGCGCGATCGAACTGGGCATCGGACCGGACCGGCTGGCGGCTCTCGCCGAGGAGCGCTCCCGCCCGGCCTGGGCCGACGCGGCGGACATCCTGCGCGACTACCTCGACGTGTTGGATCTCGAGGCGAGCGGGGCGCTGGACGCCGGGCCGCGCCTGGACAGCGGTGCCCTGGTGCGCCGGGCCGCGGCACTGATCAGCGCGGGGAACGGGCCGCGGATCGGGACGGTCGTCGTCGATGACGCCCAGGATCTCACCGCTGCGGGCATCGAGCTGGTCGTGGCGCTCGGGCAGTCGGGGGCGCAGCTGGTGCTCCTCAGCTGCCCGGACGCTGCCGTCGATTCCTTCCGCGGCGGGGTAGCGGACGCGGCCGCGCGCATCACCGCGCGGACGCGGCGCCCCGCGACCACCTGTCTGCTGCCGGCTTCCCTGCGATCACCCCGGCCCGTTGCCGCCGCGATCGCCGACCTGCGTGCCCGCCTGCCGCTCGCCGGGGCCCCCACCGCTGCCCGCCGACCGGTGACCGCCCACGACCCGGACCCGGCGTGCTCCGTGCTGCGGGCGAGCGACCCCCGGGAGGAGGCGCGCCTGATCGCGGGGGTGCTCCGGGATCTTCACCACAGCGAGGGCCGGGACCTGGGGTCCATGGCGATCGTCTGCCGCTCCGGCGCCCTGGTCGACGACCTCGCCGACCTCCTGCAGCGCGAGGGCCTCCCCACCACCACGGCGCAGAGACCCCGAGCGCTGCGCGACCAGCAGGTCGTCACCGACCTGCTGCGCATCATCGACCTGGGCCTGACGGGGAGCGTCCCGGACGGTCTCGAGGCCGCGGCTCTGCTGCGCGGACCCTACGGAGACATCGACACCCTGCGCCTGCGCCGCATCCGCCGCCGTCTGCTGGATGCCGAGCGCCGAGAGCCCGCAGGCGACGACGAGGCGGACTCCGTGACGCTCCTCGCCCGCGCGCTCGTCCTCGACGAGGACGAGGACGGTGCGCCACAGGGCCTGCAGGACCTCCGCGGTCGCAACCAGGTCGGCGAACCCCTCGCCCGGATACGCGCCATGATCGCGGCCGTACGGGCGCTCGGCCCGCGTCCCGCCCCGGTCGACGCGCTCTGGGCGGCGTGGGATGCCGCCCACCTCGCCACGGGATGGCGCGCCGCATCGCTGGCCCCGGACGACGCCGACGGCGGAGCGCGCGGCCGCCTGGCCGCCACCCGGCTCGATGTCATCTCCGCCCTGTTCGCGGCCGCCGACCGCTTCACCGCGCGACGCCCCCACTCCGACGCCCTTGTCTTCGCCGATCACGTCCGTGAGCAGGACGTCGCAGAGGACACCCTCGCGCCCCGCGCCCAGCTCTCCGGTCGGGTCCGCATCGCCACGCCCGCCGAGCTCGCCGGCGAGGAGTACGACGTCGTGGTCCTCGCCCGCCTCCAGGAGGGCTCCTGGCCGAACACACGGCTGCGCTCCACCCTGTTCGGCGCCACCGAGCTCGCCCTCACCGCGGAGGTCCCGGACCTGCCACAGGATCCCGCCGCACTGCGAGCCATCCAGCGGGAACGGGTCCTCGCCGACGAGGTCCGTCTCGCGGTCAGCGCCCTCGCCCGGGCCCGCCACCGCGTGCTGGTCACCTGCGTCCAGAACGACGACCACGCCCCGTCCGCCCTCGTCGACGTGATCGAGCGGACGGGAGGGGAAGACTGGGTCCGCGCCGAGCGCATCACCGCCGATCCCGGTCCCGCGCCCGAGGCGCGCCGTCTGGTCTCTGCACTCCGCCGGCGCC
>JAUNUA010000049.1:326-12913 GCA_030538435.1 Brachybacterium sp. | reverse complement strand
GCTTGTCGGAATAGTGCTGGATGCCGGGTCACGGCTCCAGGACGGGTGAGCGGTCCCTCGGCCTTCTCCGGCCGGGCGCCGAAAGTGGCGCGGTAGACTGGCACAGCCGTACAGGCCGCGTAGATCCCGCGGCGAGAGCGTGTGCACGGCGGCCCCGATCCGGTGACCTGAAGGAGAGCCATGAGTCCGTCCCTGTCCCAGGTCCCGGACGTGGATGAGGCGCTGGCGGACGCAGTCTCCGAATGCCTGACACTCGTCGACGAGCGCTTGCGCGAGGTCGTCTCCACCCCAGACCCCATGGCGCAGTGGACGGCACGACATCTCCTTGACGCGGGCGGCAAACGCATCCGGCCGATGCTGACCCTCCTCGCCGCATCCTTCGGGGACATGCACCGCGAGGAAGTCCTGAACGCTGCAGTCCTCGTGGAGCTCACCCATCTGGCGAGCCTCTACCACGACGACGTCATGGACTCCGCCTCCACACGTCGCGGCGGTCCCACCGCCCACGAGGTCTGGGGCAACTCCGTGGCAATCCTGACCGGTGACTACCTCTTTGCCCGGGCCAGCGCCCTGAGCGCCTGTATCGGCACCGACGCCGTCGGCATCCACGCCCGCACCTTCGAACGGCTGTGCCTCGGTCAGCTGCACGAGACGATCGGCGTGCAGGACGGCGAGGACCCTTTCGATCACTACCTGCGGGTGCTGTCCGACAAGACGGCTTCGTTGATCGGTACCGCCGGGGAGTTCGGCGCCCGGTACAGCGGCGGGCCGGAGAGCGCCGTCCAGATCATGCGGGACTACGGGGAGAAGGTCGGTATCGCCTTCCAGCTCGCCGACGACGTCATCGATCTGCGCAGCGACCCCGACCAGTCCGGCAAGACCCCCGGGACGGACCTCCGCGAGGGCATCCCCACCATGCCGAGCCTGCTGGTGCGCGCCCGTCACGCGGCCGGGGACACCTCCCCCGAGACCGTCGAGGTGGTGCGTCTGCTGGATGAGGACCTCAGCTCCGACCGTGCGCTCCGTGCGGCGGTGGCGTCCCTGGCGCAGGACCCCGCCGTGGAGGAGACCGAACGCCTCGCCCGCACAACCGCCGAGGATGCCGTGACCCTTCTCGAGAACCTGCCCGATGCACCCGCCCGGGAGGCCCTCATCAGCTTCACTCGCGCCCTCGTCGACCGCGCCTCCTGACACCCGCCGCTGGGCCGACTGCCGGATCTCCGGGGTTTGTCCACGATTTCGCCAAGGGCTCGTCCCCGCGGTAGGTGCGGCGCTATGCTCATCGGGATTCGTTGCGAGTGCGCGGACGCGTGGTATCTCCGATCCCCGGGATTCGCAGGACCCGCGGCCTGACCGCGCCGACATCACCCGCCCAGGCCGCCCTGCCGCAGGAGACCTCCCGTGCACGACCACGCGCAGAAGACCCGGCGACGGCGCCGGCTCGGCGCCGTCAGCGCCGCGATGGTCGCCGTCCTCGCCGTCGTCATCGGCGTGCTCGCTGTGCTGTCGCCCGGACTCACCAGCTCCGACGTCGAGGCCACCGACGGGGGCGTGTGGATCACCAACGACGCGGACAACCTCATCGGTCGGATCAACGTGGACGCCGAGGAGATCGACGGGAAGTTGCGCGTCGAGAGCAAGGACGCCGACATCCTGCAGTCCGGCTACTCCGTCTTCGCGACCGGCGAGCGCGGACTGAACCGGGTGAACACCTCCTCCCTCAGCCTCGCCGAGACCATCGGCCTGCCCGAAGGACACCAGGCAGCGATCGGCGGGGACCGCGTCGCCATCAGCACCGCGGACGGGCGGCTCTGGATCCTCACGCCCGATCAGGCCGCGGCATTCCGCCCCACCGACGTCGAACCCGTCCATGCCTCCGGCGGCGGCGCCCTGCAGGTCGCAGTCAGCACCGCCGGCACCGTCGTGGTGCTCGACGGCACCGACATCCTCCGCTTCCCCCGCGCCGAGAACACCGCCGACCCGGTCCAGGAGGACCCCATCTCCTACCCCGGGCTCGGCCAGGACGCCTCCCAGGTGCAGCTCACCCTCGTCGGCGAAGAACCCGTGATCCTGGACCGCAGCACCAACCAGCTGCGCTCCGGCACCGACGACCACGTCACGAACCTCCCCGAGCACGGCATTGACGCCGCCCGCGCGCAGCTGCAGTGGCCCGGGGCCGGCGCCGACCATGTTCTGCTCGGCACCCCGGATGCCCTGGTGCGCATCGGCCTGACGTCCCGCGCCCCCGTCGAGACCCTCCCCAGCGGCGCCACCGGCGAGGCGATCCGTCCCGCCCAGGCCGGCGGCTGCTCCTATGCCGCGTGGAACCGCCCCGCCCGCTTCCTGACGCTCTGCGACGGGCAGGAGGAGCAATCCGGTCCCCTGGACGGCGCCGCGAGCAGCGGCGACCTCGTGTTCCGCGTCAACGGGGACCTCGTCGTCCTCAACGACACCTTCGATGGCAAAGCCTGGATGGCCTCGGACGCCATGCAGCTCGTCGACCAATGGGAGATCACCCAGGACCTCGAACAGGCCAAGGAGGAACTCGAGGACAACCCCTCCATCTCCACCACCGAGACCACGGACTTCACCGACCGGGAGGAGGAGAACCGTCCCCCGAACGCCGAGGACGACGAGTTCGGGGTGCGGCCCGGCCAGAGCGCCGTCCTGCCCGTCGTGCGCAACGACTCCGACCCCGACGGGGACCTGCTCACCGTCAGCGTCGAGGACGGGGAGCAGCCCGGCATCGGCACAGTCACCCCGATCAACGGCGGGGTGGAGCTGCAGATCGATGTGGCCGAGGACGCCGCCGGCACAGACACCTTCACCTACGTCGCCGATGATGGCCGCGGCGGCCAGGACACCGCGACCGTCACCCTCACCGTCCATGGCGACGAGGAGAACGACGGACCCCGCGGCGCCGAGGGCTCCGAGACGCTCACCGCCACGATCCGCCAGGGCCAGGAGTTCTCCTTCAACGTCCTGCCGTACATGATCGACCCCGACGGGGATGCCTTCTACCTGGCCGACGCCACCACCCCCGGGGACGACGACGTCGTCACCTTCACCCCGGACGGCATGATCACCTTCAAGGACTCGGGCCTCACCACGGGGGAGAAGACCGTCGAGCTGACCCTGCGCGACGCCCGCGGCGGGGCGGGGGAGGCCACCCTCGAGCTCGACGTCGTCGCCGACCGCGACCTGCCGCCCGTCACCCTCGCCGACCACGTCCACGTCGTCGCCGGTACCACGGCCCTCGTGCGCCCGCTCGCCAACGACCTGAACCCCGGCGGCGGGGAGCTCGAGCTCACCCACGTCGACCAGATCGACGGCCTCGACGTGGAGGCCGACCCCTCCACCGGCACCGTCCAGATCAGCGGCGACGAGCCCGGCACCCACTACCTCGTCTACTCCGCCGCCGCGGGCGCCGCGGTCGCCGACGGCCTCATCCGCGTCGACGTCGTCACCCCCACCCCGGAATCGTCCACCCCGGTCGCCGTCGACGACCTGGCGGTGGTCACCCCCGGCACCTCCACCCTCGTCGACCCCCTGGACAACGACGTCGACCCCACCGGCGGGGTCCTCGTCACCTCCGGCATCGACGTCTCCGAGGACGCCCCGGTCTCCGCGACCGTCCTCGAGCACCACCTGGTGCGCATCGACGCGGACGCCGCCGCCGAGGTCGGCGGGGACCCCGTGGAGATCCCCTACGAGGTCGGCAACGGCGAAGGCACCACCACCGGCATGCTGCGGGTGCTGATCGTCGACCGCGAGACCCAGCTCGCGAACCCCATCGCCGTCCCCGAGGACGGGGTCGTCCGTGCCGGCGACGTGGTGACCGTCCCCGTCCTGGACAACGACTCCTCACCCACCGGCTCACCGTTGGAGCTGGGCGACGTCTCCCTCGTCGACGGCGCCGAGGACGACGGCATCCTGGAACGGTACGGAGACCAGGTGCGCTTCACCGCCGCCCCCGGCGCATCCGGCGAGATCCGGTACAGCTACGAAGCGATCGACGACAGCGGCCGCACCGGCTCCACCACCTCCACCCTGCGCATCATCCCCACGGACACCCCCAACTCCGAACCACGTCCGGAGGACCTCGAGGCCCGCACCGTCTCGGGCCGCACCATCCGCATCCCCGTCCCGACCTCCGGCATCGACCCCGACGGTGACTCCGTCCAGCTGATGGGAGTCAGCGGCAGCGGTCCCTCGCAGGGCAGCGTCGGCAAGGACAGCGGCGGATGGATCGAATACACCCCGCACACCGGCAGCACCGGCACCGACCGCTTCACCTACCAGGTGATGGACGCCCGCGGTGCGATCGGCACCGGGGAGGTGATCGTCGGGATCGCCCCCGCCCCGCGCAGCAATCAGCCGCCCGTCGCCGTCGACGACGAGCTCACCGTGCGCCCCGAGCGACAGGTGGACATCCGCCCCCTGGAGAACGACTCCGATCCCGAGGGAGCGCCCCTGTCGATCGACCGCGACGAGGTGCACTCCGACACCCTGCCCATCGAGGACACCCCGAACCCGCAGGTCATCCTCACCCGCACCCCCGAGGAGCCCGGCGAGCACGTCGTCGTCTACGGGGCCAGCGACGGCCAGCTCACCAGCACGGCGAACATCCTTGTCACCGTCGACCCCGAGGCCCCGCTGCTCGCGCCCCTCGCCGTCGACGACTTCGTGGAGCCGCGCCAGATCCTGCAGGCGCAGGACGACGCGGTCATCATCGACCCGGTGGAGAACGACATCGACCCCGACGGGAGCACCGAGGAGCTCACCGTGAGCCTCGACGACGCCGCGGACGGCGTGAGGGTCCTGGACGACGGCCAGGTCCGGATCCCCGTCACCGAGGAGCCGCAGCGCCTGCGGTACACCGTCACCGATCCTGATGACCTGTCCGCCTCCGCGTACATCTGGGTGCCGGGCAGTGCGACGGTGCCGCCCGCCTGGATCGGCGACACCATCGTCATCGAGGACGGCCGCGCCGCCGAGATCGACCTCGACGACCGCCGACTCGTCTCCGTGCGACCCGGCGCTGCCGACGTCCGCATCACGGACCCCGCGACGGTCCGGGCGGAGCACGCCGACGGCACTGAGATCTACCAGGATGAGTCCACCCTGCGCTACGTCCCCGCGGAGGGGTACACCGGGCAGGACACCATCTCCGTGCAGGTGACCGACGGGGACGGCCCTGAGGACCCGACCGCGGCGACCGGCACCCTGTTGATCCCCGTGGACGTCCGCTCCTCCGAGAACACCCCGCCGACCTTCGCCGGAGCGAGCGTCAACGTCGCCCAGGGGGAGCCCGCCACTGCCATCTCCCTGTCCGCCTCCGCCGAGGACGCCGACGATGACCCGCTGACGTTCGCCCTGGGCGAGGTGTCCCTCCCCGAGGGGGTCGAGGCGCGGGTCGAGGGCACGAATCTCGTGGTCGCCGCCGACGCCTCCGCGGAGCGCGGCGGACCCATCGACGTCCCCGTCACCGTGACCGATGAGCGCAGCGACCCCGTCGAGGCGACGTTCCAGCTCACCGTCACCGGGTCCAACCGGCCGCTGGCCTCCGCCGTCACCGACCGCATCGAGATCGACGCCGGCACCACCGAGACCATCGCCCCGCTGGAGAACGACGCGAACCCCTTCCCGGACACCCCGCTCGAACTGGTCGACGTCCAGGGCAGCGAGGAGGTCGCTGCGCGCGTCGAGGGAGACCAGGTGGCGCTGACCCCCGATGCCGACTTCCACGGTGTGGTGCGCCTGCCCTACCGGGTGCAGGACGCGACCGGCGACCCTGACCGCATCGCCAGCGGTGAGATCGTGGTGACGGTCCTCGGCCGGCCCGACCCGCCGAGCGTCCCGCGCATCGGCCAGATCAGTGACGGCCGGGTGGAGCTGATCTTCTCCGCCGGGAACGACAACGGCGCCCCCATCGAGCAGTACACCGTGACCTCTGCGTCCGGGCCCGCCGTCACCGAGACCTGCGCCTCCACGACCTGCCAGATCAGCGGGCTCGAGAACGACACCGAGTACAGCTTCCAGGTGACCGCCACCAACCGGGTGGGGGAGTCGGACCCCTCGCGCGCCTCCGCAACCGCACGGCCCGACGTACGGCCCGAGCAGCCGGCGCCACCGCAGGTGACGCGGCGGGACGGGGCTCTCGGCGTCAGCTGGTCCGCCCCGGTGAACCGTGGCTCCGCGATCCAGCACTACGTGCTGATGATGCAGGACACCGAGACCGGGCAGAGCGAGTCCCGGGAAGTCTCCGGCACCTCGCTGGAGTGGACCGGGCTGCAGAACGGCCGCAACTACCGCTTCCGTGTGCAAGCGGTGAACCTCGCCGAGGACCCCTCGGACTTCTCCGGCTTCTCCGCACCGGAGCACCCCGCGGGGCCGCCGCAGGCTCCCGCCGGCACCCCCACCGCCAGCCGGATCGATGATCCCGCCGGGGGCGGTATCGAGGTCACCTTCCCGGCGTTCAGCGCCGCCGAGGCCAACGGCGAACCCATCACCGAGTACCAGGTGCGGGCCAGCAGCGGCCAGACCCTGACCACCGGCCCCGGAGACCGGCGGGTCGTATTCCGCGACCTCGATCGCAACTCCGGGACCACGTTCACCGTCACCGGCGTGAACTCCGTCGGCACCGGTGACGCCTCCGGCGCCTCGAACGAGGTGACCGCCTACTCCATCCCCCGCGCACCCGGGGGTGTGCGCGCCAGCATCGACGAGAGCGACCCCTCGGGGAAGGCCACCGTCAGCTGGGACGCCGCCGACAGCCGCGGCACGGCACTGGAGACCTACACGGTGCGCTGGCAGGGAGGCTCCCGCGAGGTCAGCGCGGACCGCACCTCCGTCACCATCGACGGGCTCAGCAACGGCACCTCCTACTCCTTCACCGTGCAGGCATCCAACGGCTACTCCGGGGGCAACAGCGACCTGTCCTCGGGGTCCAACGCCGTCATCCCCTACACCACCCCGGACCGGCCGCGAAGCGTCAGCGGATCGGCCGAGGACTGCACCGATCAGGACTGCGACTTCCGGGTGACGTTCCAGGTCGATGCCAGCGGTGTCAGCGGCAACGACGGGCAGGGTGTATCCAGCATCGAGTACCGCATCGACGGCGGAGCCTGGCAGTCCCAGGCCCTCAGCAACGGCCGCGCCAGCATCGCCCAGAGCGGACGCGAGGGACACACCTACACCCTCGAGGCTCGCACCGTGAACTCCAAGGGCCTGAAGAGCGACCCGGTCACGGGGCGCGTCACCGCCGACACCGCCCCACCGCCGCCGCCCCCGCGCGACCCCCGTCTCGGCTCCGGGTCCGCCTTCGACGGCGCCACCAACAACGCCTCGAGCGAGCCCGGCTGCACCAGCCAGAACTGCACCTACTTCAACGTCGTCTTCACCGACCTGGAGCCCGGCGCACGCTACAGCTACGAGTTCCGCCGCGAAGGGTCCTCCTGGCCCCCGAGCGCCCCGATCAGCTTCACCGCCCCGGCCTCGGGCACCTACAACCTGCGCCGCGACGGCGGCCACAACTACTACTACGGGTTCTCGACACCGGTGGAGGTGTACCTGCAGCCCGATGGCGGATCGATGCGGCAGGTCGGGTCCATCCCCTCCCCGCACTGACGTCGACCCCGACCCCTCCCCGCGACCACCTCCTGAAAGGCCCCCGACATGTCGATGACCCCCGAACAGGCCCGCTGGTTCTCCGAGACCTTCGATACCCTCGCCACCGGGGTCGGCCATGCCGTTCTCGGCAAGAACCACGTGGTCCGCCTGGTGCTCACCGCGATGCTCGCCCCGGGCCACGTGCTGCTGGAGGACGCCCCCGGCACCGGGAAGACGTCGCTGGCCCGGTCCATCGCCGCGACCGTGCAGGGCACCTCCAGCCGCATCCAGTTCACCCCGGACCTGCTGCCCTCGGACGTCACCGGCGTGACCATCTGGGACCAGGAGACGCGGGCGTTCGAGTTCCACCAGGGCCCCGTCTTCGCCAACGTGGTTCTCGCGGACGAGATCAACCGCGCCTCCCCGAAGACCCAGTCCGCGCTGCTGGAGGTGATGGAGGAGTCCCGGGTGACCGTGGACGGTGTCGGTCATGAGGTCGGCAGCCCCTTCATGGTGATCGCCACCCAGAACCCCATCGAGCAGGCCGGCACCTACCGCCTGCCCGAGGCGCAGCTCGACCGGTTCCTGCTGAAGACCTCGCTCGGCTACCCCGACCACGCCTCCGCGGTGCAGATCCTGCAGACCTCCCATGTGCGGGACCGCTCCCAGCAGCTGCAGCCGTTGATCTCGCTGCGCGCGGTGGATGACATGTCGGCGCTCGCCGCGACCGTCCATGTGGACCCCGCCGTGCTCGAGTACGTCTCGCACCTGATGGAGGAGACCCGGCTGGCCGATGAGGTCCGGGTCGGGGTGTCGATCCGCGGGGCGCTCGCTTTGATGCGCGCCGCCAAGGTGTGGGCCGCCGCCCATGGCCGCCACTTCGTCGTCCCCGATGACATCAAGGACCTGGTGGAGCCGGTGTGGCTGCACCGCTTCGTGCTCGACCCGGAGGCGGAGTTCGCCGGGGCGAGCGCCCAGTCGGTCATGACCCGGATCCTCGGCGAGGTCTCTCCGCCGCAGGCGCGACAGCAGTCCGCATGAGCGCCCCCGCACCCCCGGCGACAGAGAGGGCCGAGGCCGAGGACGAGCGCGCGGAGACGAGCTCCCCCCGGGTGCCGCTCCGGCACCGCGCCGGCGCCGGGGTGCGCACCGCCCTGCGCGCAGTCCGCTCAGGCCTAGCCCGCTTCTGGGCGGACTCGCTCGGCCCCGCACTCGGCGTCATCACACCCGTCGGGTGGTGCGTCGCCGCGGCGGCGAGCGTCTGCTGGATCCTCGGGCCGATGTTCCGCCTCACCGAGGTGAACGTGCTCGCCGTGATCCTCACGGTCCCGCTGCTGTGCGCGGTGCTGTTCGTCCTGGGCCGCAGCGCCTACCGCGTCGAGCTGGGGCTCGGCAGCCGGCAGGTGGTGGTCGGGGAGCGCGCCACCGGCAGCATCACCGTCTCCGGGGCATCCCAGCGTGCGGTCATGCCCTCCCGGATCGAGCTGCAGGTCGCCGGCGCCACCGCCCAGTTCCACATCCCGCGCCTGGCCGCCGGGGCCAGCCACGAAGAACTGTTCGCCGTACCGACCCGGCGCCGCGCCGTCCTGCGCATCGGTCCGGTCCGCTCGGTACGCGACGACCCGCTGTCGCTGATGCGCCGCCAGGTCACCTGGGCGAAGGCCCAGGACCTGTACGTCCACCCCCGCACGGTGCGGTTGGACGCCATGGCCACCGGCATCCTCCGCGACCTGGAGGGCACCCCCTCCCAGGACCTCTCCAGCTCCGACATCGCCTTCCACGCCCTGCGTGACTACCAGCCGGGCGACGACCGCCGTCACGTGCACTGGCGCACCACCGCCCGCACCGGTGTGCTGATGGTCCGCCAGTTCGAGGAGACCCGACGCTCCCACGTCGTCGTCGCCCTGGACACCCTCGGATCCCGGTATGCCGAGGACGCGGAGTTCGAGCTCGCGATCTCGAGCGCCGCCTCGGTGTCCCTGCAGACCCTCCGGGAGGAGAAGCAGCTGAGCACCCTGGTGCCGGGATCGGCCCTGCGCACCGATGCCCCGATGCGGCTGCTCGACGACTTCACCGAGCTGGAGACGAGCCGCGGCCGGGCGACCCTGCGAGGACTCGGCCTGGAAGCCGCCGACGCCGCCCCGAACGCGTCCTCGGTCGTGCTCGTCACCGGGTCCGCCGCCGAGGCCGCGGACCTCGCCGCCGCCTCCGCCCGGATGCCGCTCGGCGCGCTGAAGGTCGCGGTGATCTGCGTCGAGGGTGCCCGGCCGCATCGCTCCCGCATCGGCGAGATGCATGTCCTGACCGTCGGCTCCCTCGCGCAGCTCGGTCCCTCCCTGCGGTCGGTGTCCGCGTGAGCACCCCCGCCCCGCCGCCCCGACCGCGGAGCAGTCGCGCGGTCGACGTCGCCGCGCTTGTCGTGCTGTTCCTGGTGGCCCTGCCGGGACTGCATCCCGCGTACGGCGGGTTCCTGTACCTGGCGACCGGGGTGGTGGCGCTCGCGATGGGCACGCTGCTCGCGGTGGCGGGGGCGCGGTGGCGCTTCGGTGCGGGGCGCCTTGCGCTCGGCGTGGTCCTCATCCACGTCCTGCTCGGCACACCGCTGGTCACACCGGCGCTGGCCCGCTGGGGCGTCGTCCCCACCTGGGCATCGCTGCGGGAGCTGCTGCTGGTCCCGGTCCAGACGTGGAAGGCGGCGCTGACCGTCGCCCCGCCCATCGGCGTCAGCCAGGGCGTGCTCGGCGTGGTGTGGCTGTCGATGCTGCTGCTCTCGCTGATCTCGATCAGCATCCTGACCCGCACCCGCTGGTACCTCCTCGCGTGGGTGTTCCCGCTGCTGCTGCTCGCCGTCACCGTGGGCTACGGGACGCACGAGGCGACGTGGCCGCTGCTGCGCGGCGTCGCCTTTGGGGTGGTGTCGCTGGCGTGGATGGTGTGGCGCTTCGAAGGCGACCGGCTGCGGGCCGCCCGCTCGACCGTCATCGCTGACCGGGAGAACCCGGGGTCGCTGCGGAACCCCGCGCTGCGCCGACGGGTGATCGGCGCGGCCGTGATCCTGCTGCTCGCGACCGGTGTCGCCCTCGCCGCGCAGGACCGGCTCACCCCGCCGGAGGGCACCGAGCGGTACGCCCTGCGGGACTACGTCACCCCGGCCTTCGACCAGCGCCAGTTCGTCACGCCGCTGTCCACCTTCCGCGGGCACATGAAGGACGAGGAGCGGCCCATGCTCACCGTCGACGGTGCCCGCCCGGGTGAGCTCATCACCATCGGCACCATGGACCAGTGGGACAGCCACGCCTACCTCGTCGCCGGGGGACCCGACCACACGAGCCCCAGCGGCGCGTTCCTGCGCACCTCCCCGGGGGTGGACCTGATCGAGGCGGACAGCGAGGAGTCCCAGCGCCTGCACGTGACCGTCGAGGACTACCGGGGGGTATGGATCCCCAGTGCCGGCACCCTGGAGCGGATCGATCTGGACGAGGGCTCCTCGCGGATCGGCCAAGAGCTGTACGTCAACCAGGCCTCCCGCACCCTGCTCACACCCGAGGGCCTCGACCGGGGCGACAGCTACGCGATCACCGTCCGGCCGTACAGCGCGCCGAGCGAGGAGGAGCGCCGGGAGCTGAGGTTCGCGGACATCGAGCTGCCGTTGAACGCCCAGACCGACGGGGAACTGGAATCCCTCGCCCGGGAGGTCACCCGCAGCGCCACCTCCGACTACGAGCAGGTGGAGCTGCTGGTCCGTCACCTCGCGCAGACCGGGTACTTCTCCCACGGCGTGGAGGACACCGACGCCGCCTCCCTACCGGGTCACGGGGAGTGGCGTCTGGTGTCGATGCTGCAGGAGCCCAGCTTCGATGCGGACGCCGCTGACGCCCTGCCCGAGGGCATGATCGGCGACCAGGAGCAGTACGCAGCGCTCGCCGCGGTGATGGCCCGCTCGATCGACATCCCCGCCCGCGTGGTGATGGGTTTCGAGGTCCCCGAGGGCTCGGGGGAGACGGTGACCCTGACCAGTGCCGACGCGACCGCCTGGATCGAGGTGAACTTCGCGGGGCACGGCTGGGTGCGCTTCGACCCCACCCCCGACGAGGACCGCGTGCCGATCGAGCCGGAACCCCTCCAGGTCGACACGCCGCTTCCGCAGGTCGCCCAGCCACCCCCGCCGCCGGACGAGCCGCCCGCCCCACCCGCGGGCGCGATGACGGAGGACACTCCGCGGGTGACACCCCCCGAGGAGGGCGGGACCACCGGCACCTATGTCCTGCTCGCGGTGAGCCCGCTGCTCCTGGTGGTGCTGCTCGCCGCCCTGGTCGTCGCGATCAAGGCTGTGCGCCGCCACCGTCGCCGCTCCCGGGGCCCGGTCATCGGCGGTTCGGCGCGGGCTGGACGGAACTGGTGGACACAGCCACCGACCACGGCCACCGCACCGGGTCGCGGGCGACCCGCCGCGAGACCGCCGCGCAGCTGCACGCGCATTTCCCGGACGCGGGCCTCCCGGCGGCCGCGGCGGTCGCGGACCGCGGGGTGTTCGCCCCCGAGGACCCGACGGATGAGGAGATCCAGGGATACTGGGCGCAGGTCGACAGCTCCCGACGGAGCATGGCGGCCGGCCGGCCGTGGCACCGGCGCCTCCGCGCGGCGGTCTCGCCGCGCTCCCTGTTCAGCCGCCAACACCCCGGAGGGAAGCCCCGATGACCCGCCCGCAGTACTGCAGCACCTGCGGGGCGCTGCTGCCCTCCGGTGCCGTGATCTGCGGGGAGTGCGGGGCGCGCTACCAGGAATCCCCGTACCGGAAGAAGGCGACGGACGCCCCGGGCGCCTGGTCGGCGCTGCCACGGCGCCGCGCCGAGGAGCGCCCGGACAACGGGGTCGAGGACGAGGAGATCCGCATCGAGCGGATGGGACCCGACGGCCGGTACGAGGCGCCCGGTCCGCCCGGCGCCACCGCACCCGGCGCCACTGCTCCTGGCGGC
>JAUNUA010000049.1:0-316 GCA_030538435.1 Brachybacterium sp. | reverse complement strand
CCAGCTGCGGGACCCCGACGCACTGCCGGCCGCAGCGCTGACCGGACAGCCGCTGCCCACGTGGGGCGCCCCGGCATCCGCGCCGGCACCCGCAGCGGACGCTGCAGCGGCCGCCCGCCCCACCCAGGTGGCGCTCGACGCGCCGCTGGACGGGTGCCTGTCCGCCGGTCTGCTGCCGCGGCTCGGCGCGCACCTGGTGAACGTCCTGCTGGGCGTCATCGTGCTGGCGCCCCTGGCGATCGCGGCCCTCCTCATCGTCACCCAGGACGGTGCGGGACTCCTCGCCCAGATTCTCGCCGGGATCGGCGTCGCGCTG
>JAUNUA010000382.1 GCA_030538435.1 Brachybacterium sp. | reverse complement strand
AAGATCGTGTGGGGACGAATCTCTGGTGACTCCTACCTGGACGGTCTTGCCTCCTCGCTTCCTCCGCTCGATCTACCGGGGCGACCGAAGGTTCGCGAGTGGGCCGAAATGCGTGCGGACAGCATCGACGATCTCGATCTGCCCGAGCGACACATCCTGCTCATCGTCAAGCTCCTCTCGCGCAAGGGGCGAGCGGCCAGCAGCGGCGAAGCGTTAGGGCTGTCTTCGGGGAACGTCTCGCAGGGAGAGATGGTCCAGGCCGTGTCGCTGTCGGTGCAGCTCGGCCGACAGCTCGCCCACACGCTATGGAATGCGCGGGCTGCAAGCACAGAGCTGATCGCGTGGACGGTCTCCCGGGAAATGCACAGAGGTGCCGACGTTCCGGCATCGGATCGGATCGAAGGAGCGCATTTGGCGCGGCTGGTCGCTGGGCGCGTAGAACCGATGCCCGATCACTTACGAATCGTGAACCCGCGTGGTGAGGTCGCGGCCTACACGTGTGTGCTGGCGCTAACGGACTTCCCCGAGGTGATGCAAACTCCCGGGCAGGAGTGGATCGCGTGTCTGAACGGGTTGCAGACCGTGCCGTTGGTGTTGGACGGCTGGGATGATCCTGCGCCGGTGCGCGTCCTGGCGGACGTGTCGATGCGATTCACGGTGATGCGAGGTCAGCAAGCGCGCGGAAAAGTCGGCAACGTCCGCTCCTTGGCGAAGGAGCAGCGGATCGCCGCTGCCAAGAGCAGCGCCGGAGAGCCGCCCGACTTCGTGCTTGCAGCCGAAGACGAGACTGCCCAGATGGAGATGGCGTTGCAGCGTCATCACGTGCAGCTCGACGAGGACCACCCCCGCATCATCATTTCGGCGCAGAGCTTGGAGGAGCTGGACGCGAAGCGCGACGCAGTGATCGCATGCTACGACTCCATTGGCATCACCGCTTGGGTTGCCGAGGACGATCAACGTGATCTCTGGATCGAAGCGTGCATCGGAGACCGGATTCGCGTCCCTGACCTTGGACACCCACGCGACACGCACGCCCTGGCGCAGTCCTGGTTCTGGGCGGGATCACAGGTTGGTTCGACTGATCCAGCGATACCGGTCATCGGTTACACGACCGGTCTCACACCGTCCCTCGTCCGTTTCTTGTGCACCGAAGCCACAACGGCGGCCGATGCGCCGCTGACGATGTTCATGGGGCGCACCCGGCGTGGCAAGACGGTCGCCATGATGGTGTGTGCATTAGATGCGTGTTTGGCCCCCCAGAATCAGGATCTCGACCCGTACGTCTTCTTCCCCGATGTAAAGGGTGACGTGGCCGGAGTAGTTGAGGCCGGTCGGCGTTTCGGAGTTCCTGGCCGTGTCATTTCTGTGGGTGCAGCCCACGCTGGTGCACTCGATGCCTTCACCACCACGGATCCGGTCGCGGGACAGCTGTCGTTGCTACTTCCGTACCGTCTTGCGTCCGAGCACGAGGACGTTATTCAGCAGGCCGTCGCGGCCGAGGTCGACGCCAACCCTGAGGACCCGCAGTCCTGGCGGGTCGTGGCGAGCATTCTCGAGCGCGGACAGGAGGATGCTCGCTGGGAGCGAGTAGGTAAGACCCTGGATGCGGTGACTCGCAGTGGGTACGGCCGCCTCATCGCGGGTCGACC
>JAUNUA010000048.1 GCA_030538435.1 Brachybacterium sp. | reverse complement strand
AGGTAGTTCATCTTCACGTCGGGGTTGATGCGGCCCTCGAAGTTGCGGTTGCCCGACAGCACCGAGGTGACCGCAAGGTCGTAGTCGTGAATCGTCTCGGAGATCTCTTCCGAGAGCGGACCGGAGTTGCCGATGCAGGTGGTGCAGCCGTACCCGACCAGCTGGAAGCCGAGGTCGTTGAGGTACGGGGTCAGTCCCGCCTTCTCGTAGTAGTTGGTGACGACCTGCGACCCGGGGGCCAGCGATGTCTTCACCCAGGGCTGCGCGACGAGGCCCTTCTCCACCGCGTTCTTCGCGAGGATCCCGGCGGCCATCATCACCGACGGGTTGGAAGTGTTGGTGCAGGAGGTGATCGACGCGATCGAGACGATCCCATGGTCGATCGCGAAGTCCGTGCCCGGCACCTCCACCGGGGTGGAGACACGCTCGGTGGTACCGGCGTTCACAGGAGTGCGGCGCGGCCTGCCCTGCTCCGCGGACTCACCGGAGGCGTCCAGGGAGGGCGCATCGGAGGCCGGGAAGGACTCCCGCAGCGCCTCGTCGACGGGGCTCTTCTCGATCCCGTTGCCGCCGGTCACGTAGTTTTGCAGGTCCGCGCGGAACTGCTCCTTCGCGCCGGTCAGCTGGATGCGGTCCTGCGGGCGCTTCGGACCGGCGATCGACGGCACCACGGTGGACAGGTCCAGCTCCAGGTACTCCGAGAAGACGGGCTCCTTGGACGGGTCGTGCCACATGCCCTGGCGCTTCGCGTAGGCCTCGACCAGCGCGACCTGCTCCTCGGAGCGGCCGGTGAGGCGCAGGTAGTCCAGCGTGACATCGTCGATCGGGAAGATCGCGCAGGTGGAGCCGAACTCGGGGCTCATGTTGCCGATGGTGGCGCGGTTCGCCAGCGGGACCTCGCCGACGCCCTCGCCGAAGAACTCGACGAACTTGCCGACGGCGCCGTGCTGGCGGAGCATCTCGGTGATGGTCAGCACCACGTCGGTGGCGGTCGCGGCCGGGGGGATCTCCCCGGTGAGCTTGAAGCCCACGACGCGGGGAATCAGCATCGACACGGGCTGACCGAGCATCGCGGCCTCCGCCTCGATGCCGCCGACGCCCCAGCCGAGGACGCCGAGACCGTTGACCATGGTGGTGTGGGAGTCGGTGCCGACGCAGGAGTCGGGGTAGGCCCGCAGCACGGGGTCGCCGCCGTCGACGGAGACCTCGCGGGTCATGACGGTCCGGGCGAGGTACTCGATGTTGACCTGGTGGACGATGCCGGTGCCCGGGGGCACCACCTTGAAGTCATCGAAGGCGGTCTGGCCCCAGCGCAGGAACTGGTAGCGCTCGCGGTTGCGCTCGTACTCCAGCTCCATGTTCTTCTCGAGCGCGTCGAGGCGCCCGGCCACGTCGATCATGACGGAGTGGTCGATGACCATCTCGGCGGGGGCCAGCGGGTTGATCTTCTCCGGGTCACCGCCCAGCTCCTCGACGGCCTCGCGCATGGTGGCGAGGTCGACGACGCAGGGCACACCGGTGAAGTCCTGCATGATCACGCGGGCGGGGGTGAACTGGATCTCGGTGTCGGGCTCGGCCTCGGGGTCCCAGGAGGCGAGCGCGCGGATGTGCTCGGCGGTGATGTTCGCGCCGTCCTCGGTGCGCAGGAGGTTCTCCAGCAGCACCTTCAGGCTGTAGGGAAGCTTCTCGTGGCCCTCGACCGCGTCGAGGGCGAAGATCTCGTAGTCCGTGCTGCCGACGCGGAGGGTCTCCTGGGCGTCGAACGAGTTGACCGTGCTCACGGGGTACTCCTTCGTGTGGGGCGTTGCACCATCGTAGGCCCGGGTGGCCGGCCGTGGCCGGTGGACCCCGCAGTGTCTCTTGACGTCAAGATAAATATAGCATCCGGCTGACCCCCGGTCCGTGGTTCGAGGGCCGCTGCCGACGGTGAGGATCAGGCGGCGCGGTCGAGAACGACCACGGACTCCGTGTGGTGGGTGTGGGGGAACAGGTCGAAGCAGCGCAGATCCGTGATCCGCCATCCGGCCTTCTCCGCCACCGGCAGGTCCCGGGCGAGGGTCGAGGGCTCACAGGAGACGTAGACGATGCGGTGGCGCACGGACCGCGCGAGCAGTTCCATCAGCTCCGGTCCGGCACCGGCCCGGGGCGGGTCCAGGACAACGCGATCCGCACCGTCCTGAGCCCGGACCCAGGCCGTGCAGTCGGAGGATTCGGCTCTTACGGCGGGGAGGTCCGCAAGGTTCTCCGCCGCGAGGGCGCTCGCCCGACGATTGCCCTCGACGGTGATCACGTGCCCTCGTGCCCCAGTGCGTTCCGCGGCGGACGCAGCGAACAGGCCGACGCCGCCGTACAGGTCCCAGGCCGTGTCGCCGGGCTGGACGTCCAGGTCCTGCTCGACGACGTGGGAGAGCAGCGTCGCGGCATTGCGGTGCACCTGCCAGAATCCGCCGGCCGCGACCGCGAACCCCCGACCGTCGACGCTCTCCCGCACCGTCCCGTCGCCCACCAGCGGGTGCAGGCCGGTGTCGTTCTGCACGGCGAGGTCCCAGCCGGCGGCCGTGGCGGGGGGCGTCAGGGTGGAGGGGTCGAGGTCGGCGCCGGCGAGGACAAGGGCGGGCGGGCCGTCCGACGGGGCGACGGCGTCGACCGCCTCCACGCCCGCCGGGAGATCCACGCCGGTGAGGTCGAGCCGGCCGATGGACGGGTGGGCGAGGGGATTCGCGCCGACGTCGTGCACCTCGTGAGAGCGCCACCCGCGCATCCCGATGCGGCCCGTCTCAGCATCGACAGCGAAGCGCACCCGCGTCCGCCATCCCAGGCCGTCGCTCTCCCCCGGCGCGGGCTCCACCTGCACCTCCTCCAGCGGGAATGTGGTGACGCGGGCGCGCTGCAGCAGCTCCTGCACGATCTCACTGGCGTAGCGGCGCTGGGCGGGCAGGGCGATGTGTGCCCAGTCGGCGCCACCGACCCCGTCGGTCCCGGCCTGCGGCCAGACGGTGGGGACGCGGTCGGGGCTCGGCTCGAGGACCTCGACGGTCTCGGCGCGCCAGAAGCGGGCATCGGGCCGATGGTTGTCGTCCTCCACGAGACGTGCGATGACCGTCTCCCCTTGGCCGGCGCCGCGGACGAATACGACCCGCCCTTCGTGGCGAGCGACGAAGGTGCCGCCGTGCGCCGGTTTCCCGCACTGGAGGGTCAACAGGGTTCCGCGGGCTGGGGGGATCTCCTCGGGGCCTGCCACCTCGGTCTCCTGTCCGTCGGCGCCGGGCGCCATCGTCGTGTCGGGTATGTGGGGGTCCAGTCTTCCACTGCCGGGGTGTCCGTGCGCGCGCAACGCGCGCGTCAGCTCGCGGCGCGCGCGTCCCGCCGTGTCAGCAGGGCGCGGTGCATCAGCCACACCACCCAGGCGACCAGCAGGAACAGGGGGATCCCCATCACCAGCTTCACGACGCCGAGCGCGGCGACTGCGCCGAGGGAGAACAGGGACACCTGCGCCACGAACTTCGCGAGGTACATCGCGGTGAACAGACCCGTCGCGCGGCGGTAGGTGCGCACGGCGTCGGGGTCGTCCCGCCAGTCGGCGACGCGGGGGTCGAACAGTGCCGCCACCAGGGCGACCAGGGGCCGGCCGAGGAGCATGGACAGGGCGAACGCGGCCGCCGAGACCGCGTTGATGATGATCCCGGGCAGGTAGAAGTCGGTGCCGTCGCCCGTGCGGATAGCCCAGATCGCTCCGATGCCCACCCCGATGAGCCCGCCCAGGGCCGGTCCGACGGACTGGCGCTGCACCAGGCGCGCGAGCAGGGCGAGAGCGACCGCGGCGACGGCCGCGATCGCGGCCCAGGTGATCTCCCGGGTGGCGACGAAGAGGATCACGAACAGCAGCGTCGGGAGGACCTGTTCGACCATGCCGCGGGGGCCACCGACGGCCTCCGCGGCGGAGAAGTCCTCACGACGGAGCTGGGACCCGACGCCGGCGGCGGGAGTGTCCGCGGCCTCCCGCTGCGCCGGGCCGCGGGGCGGCGTCGCTTCGCTCATCCGATCTGAGTGATCTCGGGACCCCGCTCAAGGGGGTTCAGCGGGTTCTGCTCCGCCGGCAGCGGACCGGCGCTCTTCCCCGGCAGGCGCAGGGGGATCAGCTCCTGCGGGGCCATGGCATCGGACCCGCGGACGACGACGACGCCGGAGAGGATGGTCTCGAAGCGCTGCGCGGCCTCCTTGTCCCCGAGGGCGGGTCCGGACAGGACCGCGCGCAGGAACCAGCGCGGGCCGTCCACACCGAGGAAGCGAGCGGGGCGGTGGCCGGTGCGTCCATCGGCGCGCTTGATGGGGAGGCGGGCGACGAGCTCCGTGCCGAAGGGCCCTTCGCGGGTCTCCGCGGTGCCGCCTTGGGAGACGACGGAATCGCGCAGCGAGGTCCGCACTTCCTTCCACAGTCCACGGGACTTCGGGGCGGCGAACGCCTGGATCTGCAGGGACGAGCCGTCCAGGACCAGGTTCGCGCCGACCACCCCTTGCGTGCGCTTGTCCATCTCCATGCGCAGTTCCATGCCGTGCACCGGGGGGATGCGGATCCCGCCGAGGTCCACCCGCTCCTCGTCGGGGGCGTCGACCTCGTCGTAGGGGCCCCCGTGGAGGTGACCGGGCTCCTCGCGGCCGGGGCTGTGGTGCTCTGCCGCGCCGTCAGCGGTGCTCGGCGACTGGTCGCGCGAGGACTCGTCGTCCGCGGCCGGGGCGCTCGTGGTGGCGTCCTCGGCCGGGGCGGGGTCCGCGGAGGTCTTCTTCTTCCTGCGGGAGAACAGTGCCACGTCTCACCTTTCCTCGGGGGTGGGGGCTTCGGTGGTGCGGGCTCCGAAGCCTCCGCTGGAGCCGAATCCGCCATCGGCCCGGACGGTCGTCGGCAGGTCCTCGACCGCCACCGGGTCGAGCGGGACGACGGGGAGGATGACGAGCTGGGCTATGCGGTCGCCGGCGTGCAGCTGCACGCTCGTCCCCCGGTCGGTGTTCAGCAGCGCCACCTTGACCTCCCCGCGGTAGCCCGCGTCCACGATGCCGGGGCCGTTCAGGACCGTCACACCGTGCCTGGCCGCGAGACCGGACCGGGGGCACACCATCCCTACCGTGCCGACGGGCAGTGCGAGGCGCACGCCGGTACTGACCAGGGCGCGCTCACCGGGACCGATCTCGACGTCCTCGGTGCTGTAGAGGTCCAGGCCCGCATCGTCCTGGTGGGCGCGCGAGGGCAGGGTCGCGCCGGCGTCCAGGGTGACTGGGAGCTGGTGCTCATCGGGGGGTGCATGCATGCGGCCAGCGTACAGATCCTGCGTGAGACCATGGCGCCATGAATTCCCCGACCTCACCCTCTCCCCTGTTGTTCCGGGAGCGCATGACTCCGAGCCCCGGTGTGTGGCTGGTCGCCGCGCTGCTGGGCGGGATGTTCGGCCTGATCCTGGTGCCGCTGTCGCTGCAGCTGGCGGTGGTGATGATCGTGGTCGGGGCCATCATCAGCTGTGTGATCGTCGGGCTCACCTCGCCGGTGGTGACGGTGAGCCGGGATGGCCTGCAGGTGGGCCGGGCCCGCATCGAACCGGAACTGCTGGGGCGGGCCGAGGTGCTCGATGCGCCGGCGATGGATGATGCGCTGGGGGTGGGTTTCCGGCCCCTGGAGTACCACTGCGTGCGGTCGTGGATCCGCTCGGGGGTGCGGGTGGAGATCACGGACCCTGCGGATCCGACCCCGGCGTGGATGTTCTCCTCCCGCCGACCCTCCGATGTCGTGGACGCCCTCGCCCTCGCAACGCGGCCGCGGCAGACGAACGGAGCTCACGCGGCAGCGGCCAAGCGGCGCGACGCCCCCTCCTGACGGGTCCCCCGGGGGAATCGGTCCGGCCCGGAGACGGACGGTCGCGCGCGATCTCCGGCAGACGACGACGGGCGGGCCCGATCTGGTCGGGCCCGCCCGTCGGGCGTCGTCTGTGCGAGCAGGTGCCTGCCTGCTCCCACCGCGGGGAGTCGCCGCGGCGACGCCTGCTCAGGCGGCGGCGCACTCCTTGCAGATGATGAGGTTGCCCTCGACGTGGTCGATCTGGCTGCGGTGCTTGACGAGGAAGCAGGAGGCGCAGGTGAACTCGTCCGCCTGGCGCGGCAGCACCCGGACGGAGAGCTCCTCGCCGGACAGGTCGGCGCCGGGAAGCTCGTAGCCGTCGGCGGCCTCGGCCTCGTCCTCGTCGACCGCGGGAGTGGCCGCCTCGCTGCGACGGCCCTTCAGCTCCTCGATCGAATCCTCGCCGATCTCCTCGTCGTTCTTGCGGGGAGCATCGTAATCTGTGGCCATCTACGGTCCATTCCTGATCGAAGGGGCGGTCGCGCGCGTGCTGGCGCGACCGTCGGAAGCAGTGGTTCGCCCAAGGCGGGGCGGTGGCGCGCACGGGATGCTGCGGGCCCGCCGACCTGCCCTGCGTCCGTACCGTGCGGAACGCTGGACGAGGCGCGATTATTGCACCTCGACCTGCGTATAGCAACGGCAGTTTCCCAGGCAGTCCACCGGGCTCCTGACGCGGTCTTCCGGGCCTGTCCGCACGGCGCGGTCGGTACCGGACGATACGTCCCGGTGAGCCCCTTATGATCGAGGGACCATGCCTCGACGGGAGGCAGTCCGCACGCCGCGCGAGGAGAGGACGACGATGCGAGAGCTCGAGCTCGACGGGATCCATGACGACGGGGACCACATCGTCCTGATCGACTCCGACGGCGAGCGTTACACGCTCCGGATCGACGAGGCTCTGCGGGCGGCGGTGCGGCGCGACCGGCCTGCGCTGGGTCTCATCCAGGCGGCTGACCGGACCCCTGTCAGCCCCCGGCAGATCCAGGCGATGCTGCGCGCGGGTCGCGGCGCGGAAGAGATCGCGGAGATCGCGGACGTCGCCATCGAACACGTGCGCCGGTACGAGGGCCCGGTGGTCGCCGAGCGCGAGTGGATCGCGGAGCGGGCACGCACTTTTCCCATCGGCCGCGGCGGCGGGCCGACCCTGGGAGGCATCACGCGTGAGCGGCTCGCGGCGCGGCAGGCGCGGGACGGCGCACAGTGGGATGCCTGGCGGCGTGACGACGGCACCTGGACGGTGCAGGTGATCTTCGAAGCCGGGGGCCGCCTGCGGGAGGCACACTGGCATGTGGACATGACACGGCAGAGCGTCGCCGCGGATGACGATGAGGCGCGCTGGCTGACCGACGACGACAGCGCGGGCGACGAGCCGCGCGGGCGTGCCCGGCTGACCGCTATCACCTCCCGGGTCTACGACGTCGAGGCCGACGGTGGGGTCGACGAGGACGGCGAGTCGCCGGAGCGGGGCACGTGGCCTCCCTCCCCCCGGCCGACCTCGGCTTCCCGGGATGAGCATCCCTCGAGCTTCGAGGAGGAGGACCTGGATGCGCTGAACGCCCGGCGCGGACTGCGGACGGTGCCGGCGCCGGAGGCATCGGTGTGGTCCTCGCTCGATGAGGACGCCGTGACGCAGGACGAAGGCTCCGCGGAGGACGCGTCCGACCGGGACGCGGACGCGATCCGGGAGCACGACACCGAGGTGTCGTGGAGCGGCGACAGCCCCGATGATCCCGAGGTGACCGACGGCTTCGGGGAGCCGGAGGAGGACGCGGGCGGCGCCGACTCCCCACTGGAGGACGAGGATCCGAGCGAGGCCCCCGACGGTGTCGGTGCAGACACGGACGTCGAGGACAGCTCCGAGGGTTCAGAGGACCCTGTTGAGCAGGATGCTCACGGCGATCTGACCCCGCTGCCCGGTTTCGATGAGGAGGAGCCTGCAGAGGACCCGACGGAGACGAAGCCGCAGCGGACGAAGAAGTCCCGGGGCGCGTCGAAGCGGACATCGATGCCCAGCTGGGATGAGATCGTCTTCGGTTCCCACAAGAAGAACGACTGAGCCGCCCGGTTCCTCACCCCGTCTGCATGACGAGGTGCGGGACCAGGGACTCCGCCGCGGTGAGGGAGCCGTGGACGCCGACCTGCGGTGAGTGGTCCGCGCGCCGGGTGGTGGAATCATCCAGCACCCACCGTCCGCGCCCGAGGACCAGCACGTCCGGCAGACGGCCCATGACCCGCTCCTCCGGGACCACGTCGAGCGGTCCCAGCAGACCTGCCGCGAGGACCTGCGAGCGCTGCAGCACGAGTGCGCGATCCCCCATCAGCTCCGCGAGATCGCCGGCCAGCTCCGCTGGGTCCTGCCCGGCTGCGGTCGCGAGCATCGCGGCGCGTGGCTCCCCCGCGTGCACGGCGATGCGCTCCCGCAGCGAGGGGTGGTCCGCCAGGTCGACGGTGTGCGCAGGGGAGGTGTCGATCATGCCGTGGTCTGCGGTGATGTGCACGCGCGTTCCCGGGGGAAGTCGTCGCAGCAGGGTCGCGAGCAGGACGTCGACCTCACCGAGCGCAGTGCGCCACGCATCGGAGTCGACGCCGTACCGGTGGCCCGCGTGATCGACGTCGGCGACGTGGACGTACACCAGGCCGTCCTGCCCCGCTTTCTTCACCGCCAGGCGGATCGCGTCGACGCGCTCGGAGACACGGCGGTGGCCGACGAAGCCCCAGCCCCGGTAGGCGAGACGGGTCAGGTGCGAGTTCTCGTGTGCGCTCGGACCGACGTGCACGCAGCGCCGCGCGGTCCTCTCCCCCAGGGTCGGCAGTGGCATCCAGGCCATCGGGTCGGCGTCCTCGGCGCCCGTCAGTTGGTTCAGGGCGCGCGCGCCCGCGGGTCGGCGGTCGATGGTCGTGTACCCCAGGACGCCGTGGGCGAGAGCGGGTTCCCCTGTCAGCAGGGAGACCAGTGCCGTGGAGGTGGTGCTGGGGGCGACGGTGCGGAGGCTCTGCGTCTCCCCCTCCAGTCGGCGCAGCGTGGGGGTGAGGGACCGGTGCTCTGCCAGGAGGTGGGTGCCGAGGCCGTCGAGCAGCAGCACCACATCGCGTCCACTGATCGGGGCGGCCCCCGCCGGCGGCATCAGATCGGCGAGGACGCGCATCAGCCCGGGGGCCTCATCCCCCGCGAACGGAGGGGCGAGCAGATCTGCTGGCCACGACGGGACTCCGGGGACCGCGGGCCGGTCAGGCATCGATGTCGTCGACGGCGTCGCTCAGCTTCTCGTGGAAGGCGAGCGCCGCGTCGATCGCCCCGTCACCGTCGGCGAGAGCGCTGATCCGCAGGGCGATGTCGGTGGGGGCGATGGTTCCGGTCCAGCCGTGGTCCGCCTGGCACTCGGGGTCCTCGCACCAGGCCCGCTCGACGTCCAGGCGCCGGTTCGCACCCCAGGTGATGCCGAGGGTGATCTCCGCTTCGCGGCCGCGCACGCCGGAGCCGTCGGAGTCGAAGACCTGGGACAGGCCGACCGAGGCGATCCGCGTCAGTCGCACCTTCTCCGTGGTGACGACCACTTGGCTGGGGTTCAGCTGGTCCGCGGGGTCATCGTCCAGGTGGGCGACGACCAGGTGCCGCGGGGTGAGGGCGAGGACGGTGAGGTGACGGCGCACCTCGTTGCCGTCGAAGGTGGTCTCCGGGCGCACCAGGTGCGCGAGGAGGGGCGCCCCCCGCAGGGACCGCTCCAGGCAGTGGGCGGCGGTCTGCGGGAAGTACCCGGCGGTCTCCAGCTCGGAGCGCAGAGTGGTCGGCAGGCTGCGGGTCATCTGCTCATCCTCCCACGACGGCGCGGCCGGGCCTCGGTCGTGGGGGCCTCCACGGGGCCGCTGCCGGGCAGGACCCGCCGGTCGCCATCGGTGCGGTTCGGCGCGCGCGCGACCCGGGCGCGGGCACCGATGAGGGAGACTCCGCGCTGGCCGACGAGCACGGGGTACAGCTCGAGGCTCGCCAGCTCCGGCAGCTGCTCGGCCATCAGGCCTATCCGCTCGATCACCGTCACCAGGGCGCCCTCATCGGAGGAGGGGAGACCGTTGCCGCCGCGCAGTTTCACGGCAGTGCGGGGGGTGCGGATCAGACGCGTGACGTCGGCCGTCGAGAGCGGCGGGAAGGCGTAGGCGACGTCGTCGAGCAGGTCGGTGGCGTCTCCGGCGAGGGAGAACGACAGCACGGGGCCGAGCATCGGGTCCTCCGTGCTCCGCAGCACGACACCCACCCCGGGTGGGGCCATCGGCTGGACCATCAGGTCAGCATCGGAGAATGCCAGGTCCTCCCGCATCGCCTGCACGGCATGCCGCAACTGCGCAGCATCGGGGATCGCGAGCCGCACGCCCCCGAGGTCCGGGCGGTGGCTGAGCACCGGGTCGGTGCTCTTCAGCGCGACGGGGTAGCCGACGTCCGTCGCGGCGGCGAGCGCCTCCTCGGCGTCGGCGACACGCCGGGCCGGCAGCAGGTCCAGGCCGTAGGCGGCGAGCAGGTCCCGCACATCCTGTGCGTCGAGGTCCGCGGGCTGGCCCGCGGAACGGTCGAGGGTGCGCTGCAGGATCTGCTGCGCAGCCGGTCGGTCGACGTCATCGCGCTCGGTGGTGACGGGGTCCTCGGCGCACGGACGGTCCAGGTGGCGCAATGCCCCGGCGGCGGCGCGCACCGCGAGGGCGGGGGTTTCGTGCAGCGGCGGCAGGTCGCGGTCCGCCCGCACGTCGCCCTGGACCAGGGTGAAGCGCTCGGGGTCACTGATCAGGCAGGTGACCAGCACCACGCCGCTGCCCCGGGCGACGGCCGCGACATCGCGGATCATGCGGCGCTGATCGGTGTCCAGGTCGTCCAGCACGGCCAGCACGATCACGTCGACCCCTCCGGGTGCCGCCATCCGGGTCACCGCGCGCAGCACCATCCGGTCCCGGCCCATCAGGGGGATATCGCGGTTCTCGGCGACGACGTTCAGCCCTGCCCCGTCGGCAGCTCCGCGCAGGGTCGCGCCGAGGCCGGGCGTGTTGGCGAGCAGCCCGACGCGGCGTCCGGCGGGCACCCCCTGGCGGCAGAACACGTCGAGGATGTCCAGCATCTCGTCGGAGCTGCGGGCACGCACCGCCCCCGAGGCGGCGATGAGGTCATCGAGCGCGCGGCGCGGCAGGGTGGAGCCGCGCACGTCGTGCCCGGGTGGGGCGTCGCCGGAGGTTCCCGGGGGCCGCAGCACCACCACGGGGGTGCGCCGGGTGAGGCGACGCGCGATGCGGGTGAACTTGCGGGGGTTCCCCATGGATTCCAGCGCCAGGCCGATCACCTCGACCTGCTCGTCGTCCTCCCAGTGCTGCAGGCAGTCGTTGATCGACACGTCCGCGCGGTTGCCCGCGCCGACGAACTCGTGGATCCCGAGGCCCCGCTCCTCGGATCCCGCGAGGATCATCGCACCGAGGGCGGAGGACTGGGTGCCGAGCGCCAGGTGCCCGGGCCGGGGGCGGCGTGGCACCGGGGTCAGGTTGATGGGGTCCTCGCCGCTGCGGAGGAATCCGAAGGCGGCCGGCCCCAGCACGCGCATGCCGTGGCGTCGGGCCCGGGTGACGAGCTCCCGCTGCGCCCGTTCACCTTCGGTGCCCGCCTCGGCGAATCCGCCGGAGGGAAGCAGCAGCGCTCCCACGTCGATCCTTGCGCAGGTCTCCACCGCGTCCAGGGCCTCGGCGGGGCGGATCGCGAGGACCGCCAGCGACACCGGACCCGGGACATCCTCGATCCGGGCGTGGACCCGGTGGCCGCGCAGTTCGAACAGATCGGGGGCGACGACGTGCACGGCCCCGGCGAAGCCCGAGTGGTCCAGGGCTGCGAGGATCCGCACGGCGAGGGAGTCCGGGCGGGAGGAGGCAGCGACGACCAGCACCGACTCGGGGTGGAGGAGCCGCTCCATCGCGCGTCCTTCGGCGCGGTGCTCCCGCTCCCCCATCACCTGGATCGACCGGGCAGTGGGATCGATGCGGAACTCCACCAGCACGACGCCGTCGTCGTAGTGACGGCGGACGTCGAAGCCCGCGTCGGTGAACACGTTGATCATGCGGTGGTTCTGCGGCAGGACCTCCGCGGTGAAGGTGTGCACCCCGCGCTCGCGGGCAGCGGCTGCGAGGTGTTCCAGCAGCACCGATCCGAGTCCCCTGCCCTGATAGCGGTCCGAGACGTTGAAGGCGACCTCCGCCTCCGTGCCATCGATGACGTCGTAGCGCCCGACCGCGACGATGTCGTCGCCGACCAGCACCACGAACGCCACCCGGTCGTGATAGTCGACCACGGTGAAGCGGTCCAGGTCCTTCTCGGACAGCGTCGGCATGGGCGCGAAGAACCGCATATAGGTGGAGCGCTCCGACTGGGAGGTGTGGAACCGCTGCAGGCGCTCCCGGTCCCGGGGGGTGATCGGCCGCAGGTGCGCTGCGCGCCCGTCGGACAGCACGATGTCCGCTTCCCAGTGCTCCGGGTAGGGGACATCGCCGCGCCCGGGAGCCGGATCCGCTGCCTCGTCACGCCGGAGTGCCATGTCCTCGAGCCTACGTGCAGGTAGTGGTGAGCGACAGGACATCGGGCCCTGCCCGGAAAGACCTGCACGATGCGGCAGGATGTCCCCCATGGCCCGTTCCCGGAGAAGCACGACGTCCGCTGAGCCGCCCGTCGAGGAGACGATCGTCGACGTCGACGTGACCAGCGAGATGGAGAACTCCTTCCTGGAGTACGCCTACTCGGTCATCTATGCGCGCGCCCTGCCCGATGCGCGCGATGGTCTGAAGCCCGTGCAGCGCCGCATCCTCTACATGATGGATGACATGGGGCTGCGCCCCGACCGCGGGCACGTGAAGTCCCAGCGGGTCGTCGGTGAGGTGATGGGCAAGCTCCATCCGCACGGGGACACCGCCATCTACGACGCCCTGGTGCGCATGGCCCAGGACTTCGCGATGCGGCTGCCGCTGGTCGACGGCCACGGCAACTTCGGCTCCCTCGACAACGGCCCTGCGGCCGCGCGCTACA
>JAUNUA010000047.1 GCA_030538435.1 Brachybacterium sp. | reverse complement strand
CTCATCCCCGACCTGCACGTCGTCGTCGTTCGGCACGACCAGGTCGTCGCCGGCGTGCCGAAGGCCATTCAGCGCCTCAGCGAGGACGCCGCCGCGTCCTGGACCATGATCTCCGGGCCGAGCGCAACCAGTGACATCGAGCTGGACCGCGTCGAAGGTGTCCACGGCCCCCGCACCCTCATCGTGGTGCTGGTAAGCCCCGAGCAGGAGGAACTGAGCACATGACCGATGAGCTAGCCCGCGGAGCGGTGCACGAGATCACCGCCGGTCCCTACACCGCGCGGATCACCGAGGTCGGGGCGACGCTGGATGCCCTCGAGCTCGACGGGCGCGCCCTGATCCTCTCCAGCCCTCCCGGCGGGCCGATGCTCTTCTACCGCGGTGCGATCGTCGCGCCCTGGCCGAACCGGATCGCCGACGGCGCCTACACCTACGACGGGGAGAACCTGCAGGCCCCCATCAACGAGGTGGAGCGCCACACCGCGCTGCACGGGCTGGTGTCCTTCCAGCGGTACACGCCCGTCACCGAGAACGGTGACGAGGGCGGCGAGGACACAGGCAATGCCCTCACCCTGGAGACCGAGCTGTACCCCCAGACCGGGTACCCGTTTCACCTCCACCTGCAGGTGCGGTACGTGCTCGATGCACAGACAGGGCTGACCACCACAGTCCGCGCCCGGAACCTCGGGACGCGCACCCTCCCCTACGGTGTCTGCCCGCACCCGTACCTGGTGGCAGGCACCGAGCCGATGGCCGACTGGTCGCTGCGGCTCGATGCCGGCACCGTCCTGGAGGTCACGGAGGACCGCCTTCTGCCCACCGGTACCTCTCCCGTCGAGGGCGGCTCCGCCTATGACTTCGCGGCCGGGAAGGTGATCGGGGCCCAGCAGATCGATACCGCCCTCACCGACCTGGCGCGGGACGGCGGTATCGCGTCGGTCCGCGTCACCTCACCCTCCGGCACGGGCGTCGAGATCAGCTTCGATGAACGCTGTCCCTGGGTGCAGTTGCACACCGGCGATCGCCCCGGGGAGCCGGAGAACGATCGGCTGGGTCTCGCGGTCGAGCCGATGACCTGCCCGCCGGACGCCTTCCGGTCCGGCACCGACGTGGTGCACCTCGCCGCCGGGGACGCGCACGAGGCCAGCTGGCAGATCACCGGGTTCTGAGCCCACAGCACACGAGGACGCCCCGGGGCCGATCGGTCCCGGGGCGTCCTCGTACTGCCGTCGTGCGGCGACGGATCAGTGAGCCTGGCGGTAGGCCTCGCGGATCTCACCGGAGATGCGGCCGCGGTCGGACACGTCGTACCCGTTGTCCCGCGCCCACTGTCGGATCTTCCCGGTGTCCTCCCCACGCGCGACGGCGCCGCGCTGACGGCGACCGGCGACACGGCGGGCCTTGTCGGTCCACTGCCCGACGTCATTGCGCAGCTTCTGCGCGTTATCGGTCGTCAGATCGATCTCATAGCTGACGCCGTCCAGCGAGAAGCTGACCGTCTCTTCCGCCTTAGAACCGTCGATGTCGTCGATGAGTTCAACGAACGTCTTGCGAGCCATAGGAAACTCCCTCGTAGAGATTGCGGTGGCACATCATGTGTCGCGACCATTATTACCCCCGAAATGCGTCAACACAAACGCACAGGGCAATTTCCTATTCCGTCTCTTCGATTGTGATTCAGCTCTCGCGCTTCTCGGCGGTGGAGGAACCGGACCTCTGCTCCGGCGGAATCGGCGCCGGGTGGGTACGGCGATATTCTCTCTCGGCATCCCGCTCGGCCTCGCGCTCCTTCCGATCCGCACGCAGGATCGACCGCAGAACGATCCAGAACAGCAATCCCACCCCGATGGAGGGGACGAGCGCTCCGAGCTCGAACCAGACGTCCATCAGTGCGCGTCCGGTTTCACCAGCGGGAACAGGATGGTCTCCCGGATTCCGTGCCCGGTGAGCGCCATCAGCAACCGGTCGATACCCATTCCCATACCTCCGGTCGGGGGAAGCGCATACTCCATCGCCTCCAGGAAATCCTCGTCCAGCAGCATCGCCTCATCATCACCCTGTGCGGCCAGCCGCGCCTGCTGCTCGAATCTCTCCCGCTGGATGACGGGGTCGACCAACTCCGAATATCCGGTGCCCAGTTCCACACCACGTACGTACAGGTCCCATTTCTCGACGACACCGGGGACCTCACGGTGGGCACGCACCAGCGGGCTGGTCTCCACGGGGTAGTCCCGCACGAAGGTCGGCGCCCAGAGGTGGTCGCCGACCCGGTGCTCGAACAGCTCCTCGACGAGCTTCCCGTGACCGAAGCCGGGCCGATCGAGGTCGAGGTCCAGGGACCGTGCGATCGCACGGAGGTGGTCCTGTGTGGTCTCCGGGGTGATCTCCTCCCCGAGGGACTCCGAGAGGGAGCCGTACACCGTGATCTGCTCCCACTCACCGGAGAGGTCGTACTCGGTGCCGTCAGCGAGGGTCACCCGCTGTGATCCGGTGGCGACCTCGGCGGCCTCCTGCACCAGGTGACGGGTGAGGTCGGCGATCGTGTTGTAGTCGCCGTAGGCCTGGTACGCCTCCAGCATCGCGAACTCGGGGGAATGGGTGGAGTCGGCGCCCTCGTTGCGGAAGTTCCGGTTGATCTCGAAGACCCGCTCGAGTCCGCCGACGGCAGCGCGCTTCAGGAACAGCTCGGGGGCGATCCGCAGGAACAGCTCCATGTCGAAGGCATTCATGCGCGTGCTGAAGGGCCGGGCGGCTGCGCCGGAGGGGATCACCTGCAGCATCGGGGTCTCCACCTCCACGAAGTCGCGGCGGTGGAAGGAGTCGCGCAGGGACCGCATCACCTCGGCGCGCAGGCGGACATTCCGCCGGGCATCCTCGCGAACGATCAAATCGACGTAGCGGCGCCGCACCCGCGATTCCTCGGAGAGATCGGCATGCAGCACCGGCAGGGGGCGGACAGCCTTCGCGGCTATCTGCCAGGAGTCGGCGAAAATCGAGAGTTCTCCGCGGCGAGAGGCTCCGACGTGACCGTGGAAGAACACGTGGTCACCCAGATCGACATCGGCCTTGTAGGCGGCGAATCGTTCCTCGCCGACGGCGGCGAGGCTCAGCATGATCTGCAGGCGCTCCCCCGCCCCGTCCTGCACGGTGGCGAAGCACAGCTTGCCGGTGTTGCGCTGGAAAACGATGCGGCCGGCCACCCCGACCTGCACTTCGGTCTCGGTGCCTGCCTCGAGGCCCTCGTGCGCAGCGCGGACCTCCGCGAGCGTGTCGGTCACGGGTACGCCGACGGGGTAGGGCTCCTCGCCGCGCTCCAGCAGGCGCTCCCGCTTGGCCCGCCGGACCGCCATCTGGTCGGAGGTGTCCAGGGCGTCGGGGGCGTCGAGTCGCTCGGTGGTCATGCCCCAGATTCTCTCATCACGCCTCGTGCGCGGTCCCGGTCCCGGGTGGGTCAGGGGGCGTCGCATCGGCCACATCCGGCGGGCTCGTCGACGGGCCGGGATCTCCGACGCGCACCGTGGTGGTGTCCAGCAGCCGGGTGCCCTCGATTCGTGCGGCGAGCACGACGACCGCCTCTCCGGCGTGCTCGGCGGTGATCTCCTGAAGGGTGAGGGGGTCCAGCGCCAGCGCGTAGTCCCAGGCGACACCGTCGGGGGCGACTGTCGTCGCGACGGCCAGCGCCTCCAGCACAGCGGCGGCGGACGGTGCGGCGTCCTCGACGGAGGCGATGGTGCCGGCCAGCAGGAGGGCCTGCTCGCGGCCCTCCGCGGAGAGGTACGTGTTGCGGGAGGAGCGGGCGAGGCCGGAAGGTTCCCGCTGCAGGGCGACGGCTTCGATCTGCACGGGCACGTCGAGGTCCGCGACCATCCGTCTGATCAGCAGCAGCTGCTGGGCGTCCTTCTCACCGAAGACGGCGATGTCGGGCCGCGCGAGGTGCAGCAGCTTCAGCACTACGGTGGCGACGCCCGCGAAGTGCCCGGGCCGGCGTGCGCCCTCGTGGACGGTGCCGAGGATCCCCACGTCCACGGTGATGGCGGGCGGCAGCTGCGGATACATGTCCTCCGTCGCGGGGGCGAAGACCACGTCGGCGCGGTCGCCGAGCACCGCGAGGTCCGCGTCGAGATCGCGGGGGTAGGCCTCGAAGTCCTCGCCGGGACCGAACTGCAGGGGGTTGACGAAGATGCTGACGATCACGTGATCGGCGAGGGACCGGGCGCGGTCGACGAGGGCCAGGTGCCCGTCGTGGAGGGCGCCCATGGTGGGCACGAGGGCGACGGTTCCCTCCAGGGCCTCCCGGGCGGAGCGGAGCTGGTCGCGATTGCGGGTCAGGATGGTCACGGGGTGGTCCTTCCGTCCGGGGGGTCGAGCAGGTCGCGGATGCGGGCGGCGTCGGCGTCCGGCAATCCGGCGATGCCGATGGCGGCGCGGGCGAGGACCCGGTAGGCGTCGGCGGTGTCCTGGGCGACGCTCGTGGGGGCGGTCTCCTGCGCGGCGTCGAGGGCCTGCAGGTGCGCGGCGACGGTGGCGATGTCGCCGCGCCGCACCGGTCCGGTGAGAGCGGCGCCGCCGCGGGTGAGGGATTCCTCCAGCGCCGCGAGGAGCAGCGGGCGCAGATACCCGCCGGGGTCCTCGACCCCGATCCGAGCGAGCAGGTCGCGCGCCTGGTCGACGAGGACGACGAGGTGGTTCGCGCCGTGGGCGAGCGCCGCGTGGTAGCGCGGCCGGTCGGTCTCCGCGATGTCGACGGGGATACCGTCGAGCTCGGTGACGAGGGCGTGCGCGACGGGGCGCAGATCCTCGGTGGTGGTCACCGCGAAGCGGGCACCGGCGAGCCGCGGGAGGTCCGCGGGGGTGCCGGTGAAGGTCATCGCGGGGTGCAGGGCGATCGCCCCTGACCCTACTGCGACCAGCGGATCCAGGACGCCCGCGCCGTGGAGGCCGGAGGTGTGCACGAACACCTGGCCGCCGGGGACGTGACCGGCAGCGGCGATCCCCCCGGCGAGGCGCGGGAGCTGGTCGTCGGGGACGGCGAGCAGCACCAGTTCGCTGCGTCGGATGATCTCCTCGACTTCGAGCAGGGGGATCCCGGGCAGCATGGCCGCGGCGCGGCCCCGGGAGGCGTCGGAGACGGCGTGGACACCGGTGATGGCGTGGCCCTCCCGGCGAAGCGCTGCCCCGAGGGAGGCGCCGGCGCGTCCGGCGCTGATCACCCCGATGCCGAGCCGCGGGGCGGTCATCCCCGCTCGCCGTCCCGTGCGGCGTCGTCGCCGGTGGGGGTGAGTTCCCGCTCCGGTGCGTCGTCCGCTGCCGGGGGTTCTGGGGGGTCCTCGAGGTCGAGCGGTGGGGCCGGCCACCGGTCCTTGTCGCTGTACAGCCGCCCGGTGCGGGCGTCCGCGGCGGCGAGGTCCCGCAGCCACAGCGCGTCCTCGCGTGGGAGCCCGGCAATGGCGCACTGGGACCCGGCGACGCCGATCACGAGGTCCGCGGTGCCGATCCGGCGGTCGATCGGCCCCTGGAGGAGCTGCACCCCCTGGATCCGTTCCCGGGGAATGATGTGCAGGCGCCGGGCCAGCAGTCCGCTGCGCAGAATGATCACGCCTGGCAGGACGAGGACAACCCGGGTGCGGCGGCCGATGACGAGCAGCGGGTGGACGGGCCGGATCCCCTCGATGCTGCGGGCGGGGACGGTCAGCAGGTGTTCGCGCAGAGCAGCGTCGTCCTCGGCGCCAAAGGGGCGTATCAGGTGGCCGAGAGTCGCGTCGAGCTCGGCGCGGGTGCCGACGGGCAGGGCGTTCGAGGCCCCCTCGTCATCGTCATCACCGATCCCGGCCATGGTGACCTTGGCGCTGGTCCAGCCGGGGCCGCGCCACAGGAGCGGGCGGGTGAGGGTGACGTCCTGGATGCGCCCGGGGGCGAGGTTGTCGGTGCGGGTGTTCAGCAGGCCGCGGCGCATGCGGATACCGCGATCGGTGACCCGGGAGACGAAGCCCCACCCGCTCTCCAGGCGGGAGAAGACCAGCTGCGGGCCGGCGATCACCATCGGCACCACCACCACGAGCGCCGCGAAGGAGAACCCGCCGGACCAGATCATCCAGCCGGCACCGGCGATGCCGAACAGGACGGCGATGATCGCGGAGGTGATGAGGCCGAGGTCGCGGATCATCGAGCGCAGGAGCCTCTCGGTGGGGATCTCGGCCAGCAGCTTCCCGTCGGTGACACCATCGGTCAGCACCGCGTGCAGGTCGGTGCCGGACCGGGCGTGCGTCCCGTACAGGTCGCTGCTCTCCTCCTCCTGCCCGTGCTCCTTGGGGTCGGTCGGAGCATCCGGGCGCTGGGGCGGTGTCGCGCCACGGGCGACCTGCAGGATCTCGGTGCGCAGACGTTCGGCGTCGTCGGCGCTGACGAAGGCGATGTCGAGGTAGGAGTCCCCACCGCCGGCGATCTCGATGCGGACCTTCGCGAGTCCCAGCAGTCGTGCCAGCAGTGGCCGCTCCACGCTCACCGATTCGATCTTGTCGCGCGGAGCGCTGCGCGTGCTGCGGGTGATGATCCCGGAGTAGATGCGCACCCCGTCGGCGGCGACCTCGTAGCGGAAGCGCCACCACGCGAGCGCGCTCAGCCCGATGGCGAGCACCAGCACGGCGAGCAGCAGCCCGAGGGCGATCAGGGCGCGCAGCACGGTGAACTCCCGCACGAGGGCGGAGACATTCTGGAAGCCGATGATCGCGACCAGCACCGCGAGGGTCTTCCAGCCGGTGAGCAGAGGGGTGACGGGGTGGGTGCGGCGCGTCGGCTGCTGCTCGGTGCTGGGTGCGGGGGCGGTCACAGGGACTGCATCCTCTCGATGCCGCGGATGCTGAGCAGGGTGCGCAGGCGCTCTGCCTCGGCCCGCTCGAGCCCCGGGATGCCCCCGTCGGCGGTGGTGGATGCGGTGGTGAAGCTGAGGGTGCACAGGCCGAAGCGGCGCTCGATGGGGCCTTCGTTGATCTCCACCGACTGGATGCGGCCGTACGGGGTGACGGCGACGCTGCGGAACATCAGCCCGGAGGCGACCACCAGGTCTTCTTCCCGGTCGCGGTAGCCGATGGCGCGGACGCGGCGGGGTGTGAGGATCAGCCCGGGCAGGACTATCAGGACGGGAAGCACAGCGAGTGCGATCATCCACCACTGCTCCCACCACAGCCCGCCGACGACGAGGGCAGCGGCGATCACCAGCAGGATCACGGTGCCCGGGATCGAGGCGAGGTAGCGCACCGGGATGAGCTTGGAGGATACGGGCGTCAGGCCCTCGGATCCGAGGAGCCGCCGAGCAGGTGTCATGCCTCCATCGTGCCAGGCCCGGGGGTGACGCACGCACGACGAAGGTCGAGGGCCGGGTGTCGTTCGTCCGGTATTCGGTCAGCTGCCGGGGGTGCGCTCCCCGATGGCGTCGGCTCCGTCCTGCGGGGGCAGGGTGCCCCAGCGCTCGACGACGAGACCGAGGATGCCGAGAGCGAGGGCGGTGGCGGCCGCGAAGAGGGTGGGCAGCAGTCCAGCGGCGACGCCGGTGCGGGACATGACGAGGAACAGGGCCTGGCCGCCGAACAGGCCCGCGATGAGGAAACCGGTGAGGGCGGAGGCGCGGGCGAACAGGACCGTGCGGTACGCGGTGAGCATGTCGATGTGGTGGCGCCGCGGTGCGGTGGTCGGCTCGAGGCGGCGCTGCTCGCTCTCGGCCATGTAGCGGCGCAGCGGCAGCCCGACAGCGAGCAGCACCCCGGCGAGGGCGAGCAGGACGAGACCGGACAGCCACCCGGCGAGCGGCACGGCGCTGCCGCGGGCGGCGAAGACCTGGGAGCCGGCGCTGCCGAGCACCGCGGCGAGCATCATCAGCAGGAGGAGGGAGGGGACGCCGAGCGGTCTCATGGGTCCAGCGCCTTCAGCAGCTCGCCGACGGGGCCGTGTCCGGGCAGGACGTCGTCCGGGCGCGTGCTCGCCCAGGGCTGCAGCACGAAACCGCGCTGGTGGGCGCGGGGGTGGGGCAGGGTGAGCTCGGGGTCGTCCTGGACGAGCTGCCCGTAGGTGATGACGTCGACGTCCAGGGTGCGCGGCCCCCAGCGCACGGTGCGCTCGCGGTGGGCGTCGGCCTCCACGGCGTGCGCAAGGTCCAGCAGCTCGAAGGGGCCGAGGGTCGTGTCGATGCCGAGGACGGTGTTCAGGAAGCGATCCTGCTCGGGTCCGCCGACGGGCTCGGTCTCGATGACGGGTCCCTGCCAGACGATGGTGACGTCGGGGTCGGCGGAGAGCAGCTCTGTGGCGCGGGCCAGGTGGTGGGCGCGGTCGCCGATGTTGGACCCGAGCGCGAGGACCGCGGAGGTGGGGGCGGCGGCGCGGTGGATGCGCACGGCGACGTCGTCGACGGGGTGGCCGATGGGGGCGGTCGGTTTGTGGAGGGTGACGTCGATGCGTCGTACCAGCGGGTGCGCGGCGAGGACGCGGTCGGCGATGTCCTCGGCGAGGGTCTCGATGAGGTCGCGGGAGGGCCCGGTGACGACGTCGACGGCGAGCTGGGCGACCTCGCCGTAGTGGACGGTCCGCGCGAGGTCGTCGGTGCGTCCTGCGGGGCCGAGGTCGAGGTGGAGGTCGAGGTCCAGCAGGAAGTGGTGGCCCTCGCGTTTCTCCTCGGGCAGCACTCCGTGGCGGCCGTGGGCGCGGAGTCCGCGCAGCGAGATGACGTCGCGGGTCCGGCTCATGTGATCCTCTCCTGCCGTGGGGGTCGGGTGCCGCGCCGGGCTCGGGCGAGGTGGGCGCTGCGCAGGCGTCCGCCGACGCGGACGGCGGCGAGCGCTCCGGGGACGTCGTGCACCCGGACTGCCCAGGCGCCGTGCTCGGCGCTGTGGGCGGCGAGCGCCGCGGTCGCGTGATCGCGGTCGCCGCCGAGCTCGGCGAGGAAGCGCTTGCGGGAGCCGGCGACGAGCAGGGGGCGCCCGAGGGACGCGAGCGTGTCGAGCCCGGTGAGCAGCTCCCAGTTCTGGTCGGCGGTCTTGGCGAATCCGAGGCCGGGGTCGAGGACGATCCTCGCGGGGTCGAGGCCCGCGGTGAGGAGGGCGTCCACGCGGGCGCCGAGCTCGCGGGTGACCTCCGTGACGACGTCGTCGTAGCAGGCGAGGTCGTCCATGACGTCGCTGTGACCGCGCCAGTGCATGGCGATGTAGGGGACGGGTCCGTGTGGACCGCGCAGCGCTGCGACGGTGGCGGCCATATCGGGGTCCGCGAGGCCCCCGGAGACGTCGTTGACGATGCCGGCACCGGCGTCGACGGCGGCGCGGGCGGTCTCCGCGCGCATGGTGTCCACACTGATCACGGCGCCGTCCGCGGCGAGCTCGCGGATCACCGGGCGGATCCGGTCGATCTCCTCGGTGGGGTCGACGCGCTGGGCTCCGGGCCGGGTGGATTCACCGCCGATGTCCAGCAGGTGGGCGCCCTCGGCGAGGAGGCTGCGGCCGTGGGCGACGGCGGCGTCGGGGGCCAGGTGCCGGCCACCGTCGGAGAAGGAGTCCGGGGTGACGTTGACGACGCCCATCACGAGGCTGTGCTCGCAGCGGGCGAGGTGCTCGGGGATCCCCCGGGGATGCGGGTCCATGGTCGCTGTCCTTCCTCGCTCAGCCCCGTGAGATCAGGCTCATCACCTCGGCGCGGGTGGCGCTGTCGCGCAGGATCCCGCGGACGGCGGAGGTGACGGTGCGGGCGCCGCCGGCCTTGACGCCGCGCATGGTCATGCACATGTGTTCGGCCTCCACGACCACGATGGCGCCGGCGGCGCCGAGCTCGTCCATGAGCGCGTCGGCGACCTGGGTGGTCAGGCGCTCCTGGACCTGGGGGCGTCGAGCGTAGACCTCGACCAGGCGGGCGAGCTTGGACAGGCCCGTGATGCGGCCCGCGGCGGGGATGTAGCCGACGTGTGCGGTGCCGACGAAGGGCAGCAGGTGGTGCTCGCACATGGACTGCAGGTGGATGTCCCGCACCAGGACGAGCTCCTGGTGGTCGATCTCGAAGGTGGTCGAGAGCGGCGCGTGGGCGTCCTCGGTCAGGCCGTGGAACACCTCGGCGTACATGCGGGCGACCCGCGCGGGGGTGTCGCGCAGGCCGTCCCGGTCGGGGTCCTCGCCGATTCCCAGCAGGATCTCCCGGACGGCGGCCTCGATACGGGGAGCGTCCATGTCAGGTCCCCTCCCCCGGTGCGCCGGGGATGCTGGGGCCGTCGCCACCGGGCTGGGGGACGCCCTCGCCGCCGGGGGTGTGGGGTTCGCCGGCGTCGGCGGCCTCGGTCCCGTCGGGTTCCTCTCCACTGCCGACCAGGGGCTCATGGAAGACGGGGCGCGCGTGCGAGGAGTGCCAGACCTGGCGGGCGGGGCGCTTGCGGACGTCGGCGAAGATGTCCGCGAGCTCGCGCTCCCCGAGGGTCTCCTTCTCCAGCAGTTCCCGCACCAGGCGGTCCAGGATGTCCCGGTTGTCGCGGATCACTTCCCAGGCCTCGTCGAGGGCGTTGCTGATGAGGCGCCGGACCTCTTCGTCGATCAGCTGGGCGGTCTCGTCGGAGAACTCCTGGGACTGGCCGGACTGCATGCCGACGAACACCTCACCCTGACCCTCGCCGTAGACGACCTGGCCGAGCTTCTCGCTCATACCGAGCTGGGTGACCATGGTGCGGGCGATCTTGGTGGCGTTCTGCAGGTCGGAGCCCGGTCCGGTGGTGACGTCGTGGAAGATCCCCTCCTCCACGGCGTACCCGCCGAGCGCGTAGGCCAGGCGGTCCAGCAGCTCGTTGCGGGACTGGTAGTTGCGGTCCGTGGTGGGGACGACCATGGTGTAGCCGCCGGCCTGGCCGCGCGGGAGGATCGTCACCTTGGTGACGGGCGCGGAGTTGCGCAGCGCCGCGGCCACCAGGGCGTGGCCGCCCTCGTGGTAGGCGGTCATCTGGCGGTCCCGGTCGGACATGATCTTGGAGTAGCGCTGGGGGCCCATCGAGACCCGGTCGATCGCCTCGTCCAGCGCGCGGTTGTCGATGATCTGGTTGTGCGAGCGGGCGGTCAGCAGGGCCGACTCGTTCAGGACGTTGGCGAGGTCAGCGCCGCTCATGCCGACCGAGCGGCGAGCGATGTTCTCCAGGTCGACGTCCTCGGCCAGGGGCTTCCCCTCGGCGTGGACCTTCAGGATCTGCAGGCGGCCCTTCAGGTCCGGCAGCCCCACGGCGACCTGCCGGTCGAAGCGGCCGGGGCGCAGCAGCGCCGGGTCCAGGATGTCCACGCGGTTGGTGGCGGCGATGAGGATGACGTTCTGGTTCTCGTCGAACCCGTCCATCTCCACCAGCATCTGGTTCAGGGTCTGCTCGCGCTCGTCGTGGCCGCCGCCCATGCCGGCGCCGCGGTGGCGGCCGACGGCGTCGATCTCGTCGACGAAGATGATCGCGGGCGAGTTCTCCTTGGCGGTGTTGAACAGGTCCCGGACGCGGCTGGCGCCGACACCGACGAACATCTCCACGAAGTCCGAGCCGGAGATGGAGTAGAAGGGGACGTTCGCCTCACCGGCGACCGCCCGGGCCAGCAGGGTCTTACCGGTGCCGGGCGGGCCGTACAGGAGCACACCCTTGGGGATCTTCGCGCCGACAGCCTGGTAGCGCTGGGGGTCGACCAGGAAGTCCTTGATCTCGTGGAGTTCCTCGACGGCCTCCTGGGCGCCGGCGACGTCGGCGAAGGTGACCTTGGGGGCCTCCTTGTTGAAGAGCTTCGCCTTGGACTTGCCGAACTGCATGGCCCGGCCGCCGCCCTGGGCGTTCATGATGAGGAACCAGAACAGGGCGATGAGCAGCAGGATCGGCAGGAAGGAAATCAGCAGCGTCGACCACCAGGAGCTGGTGGAGAGCTCATCGGTGTACCCATCGGGCAGGTTCGCCCCGTCGACGGCCTCGACCACGGCGGGTCCGCGGGCGGTGACGTAGCTGAACTGGACCTCGCGGCCCTTGTCCTCGAAGTCCTCGCTGAGCACGAGGTCCACCCGCTGCTGGTTCCCGTCGATGATGCGGGCGCTCTCGACGGTGTCGCCCTGCAGGAGCTCCAGACCCTGTTCGGTGTCGATCTGCTCGAATCCGTCGCGACCCAGCAGCGAGAACAGCAGGATGCCGGCGAGCATCACCACCGACAGCCAGATCAGGATCCGCGGGATCGGGGAGCGCTTCGCGGGCGCGCTGTCGTTCTTGGCCATGTAGTCAGTCCTCGTAGACGGAGGGCTTCAGCACTCCGACGTAGGGCAGGTTGCGGTATGCCTCGGCGTAGTCGAGGCCGTAGCCGATCACGAACTCGCTGGGGATGTCGAAGCCGACGTACTTCACGTCGATCTCCACGCGCGCGGCCTCGGGTTTGCGCAGCAGTGTGCACACCTCGAGGCTCGCGGGCTCGCGGGACCGGAGGTTCGACAGCAGCCAGGACAGGGTGAGTCCGGAGTCGATGATGTCCTCGACGATCAGCACGTCGCGGCCGGAGATGTCGGTGCCGAGGTCCTTCAGGATCCGCACCACGCCGGAGGACTTGGTGCCGGAGCCATAGGAGGACACGGCCATCCAGTCCATCTCGGCGGTGAGGTCGATCTGTCGGGCGAGGTCGGCCATCACCATGACCGCGCCCTTGAGGACGCCGACGAGGATGGGCGGCCGGCCCGCGTAGTCCTCCGTGATCTTCGCGCCCATCTCGGCGAGGCGTTCGTGGATCTGGTCGGATGTCAGCAGGACGCGCTCGACGTCCTCGTGCAGCGGGGAGCCGGATGCGGACACGCCGGGTACCTCCGAGGTTCGGGTGCGTGGGGGTGTGCTCACGTGGTCCGGGACCTGCGCCAGATCAGCAGTCCGTCCCGGCGAGCGAGTTCGATCCTACCTGGAAGCGCGATCGGGCCCTGACCACGCCAG
>JAUNUA010000381.1 GCA_030538435.1 Brachybacterium sp. | reverse complement strand
GATCGTGGAGAAGGCGGCACCGCAGCCGACTCCCGACAAAGACCAGACGCCCGACGGCGACGGCAAGTCCGACGGCGCCGCCGGTGGGGCTGGTGATTCCAAGGATGCCGGTGATGGCGCCGAGGAGAAGAAGGCACCCGCGCGCGGCACCTCGAACCGCTCGCAGAAGTAACGGGAGGGGGCGTCATGGCTGAACAGTCGGCGTGGGCAACGCCCGCGGAGATCGCGAAGCCGTGGCGTCCTCTCTCCACCTCAGAGCGGGATCGGGCTGAGGCGCTGATTGCGTCTGCGCAGCGCGACATCGTCCGCCGGTACCCCTCGGTGCCGCGTCGACTCCGCGATCAGTCCCTGCCGCGTGAGGACGTCGTGGACGTCCTGACGTGGTTGGTGCTGCCGGTGCTGGGTGGTCCCCCGCACCCGGGTGCCCGATCGTGGCAGGTGACCTCGGGTAGCGAGTCGCGCTCGCTCACCCTCGCGACGAGTGAGGTCGGGTCCGCGCGTGAGCCGTGGGTGTACGCCCAGTGGATGGTCGACATCCTCGAGGGCACGACTGGTAAGGCGCAGGCTCTACCTCGGGGGTCCTTTCCACGTGCGGATCGGTTCGAGAGTCTGTTCCCCGAGTGGCCGGAGCGGCCATGAGCTGGGGGGCCTGGTTCGACGAGTCGATCCACGACGAGAAGCTGGAGATCTCCCGCCCGACGTACGGGAAGCCGAACGCTGACGGAGTCGCGTCGAGGACCACTGAGAAACACGTCCTGGAGGGCTATTCCGTGGAGCCTGCGGGCTCGCGAGAGTCCGAGGGGGACCAGAGCGTCATCACCACCCGCTATCGCGTCTCCGGGCCGCCTTCGGATGTTGTCCGTGAGGGGGACTCGGTGACGTGGCGCGGCCAGAAGTACAAGGTTGAGGGGCAGCCGCTGACCTGGGTCGGCGGGACAATCGACCACACGGAGTTCTACATGATGTGGGGCAGGGGGTGAGCTGATGGACGTCCGCCGCATCATGCAGGACGCGATGGGCACCGCGGAGGTGGACCGGAAGCTGCGGGCCCGGGCCAATCGGATCCGGGCGCGAGCGGCGTCGATGGCTGTCCGTGAGCGGGGTGTCCCCTCGGGGTACGGCTCGTCGCTGCGCGTTGAGACCGGCCGCCGTCCCGGCGTGAAGGCTCAGGGTTTCCGCCGCCCCTACGCACGGGTGGTTGCCCCGCATGGCGCCTCGACGGAGTTCGGCGGCGCTCGTGGGGCGAAGCTCCGGCTGCTGCTCAAAGCAACGAGGGCGACCCGATGAATCAGCTCATCGGAGTGTGGCCGAACGTGACCCGTCTGCTCGTCGCGTACCTCACCGACCGCACGGGCTACCCGGTGTTCACCAGGCGGCCGGGGGACGGCTGGAAGCCGAACCTGCCGTGCTTCTTCCTGGACCGCCAGCCGGCACCACCCTCCGATGGGTACACCAAGATCTACACCTTCGACGTGGAGTTCATGTCCACCGACCTGGACGAGGCCAACGCCGGCGCCTCAGAGATCGAGATCCTGATGTTCACGCTGCCCTCAGAGTCGGACACCACCGCGCATGTCGATGACGTCGAGGAGGTCATGGGCGTCTTCGACCCACCCCACGACGATCCGGAAATCCTCCGGATGGTCGGGACGTACAACATCGCTGTG
>JAUNUA010000046.1 GCA_030538435.1 Brachybacterium sp. | reverse complement strand
CGAGTTCAGGAAGGACGACCATGCGGGCGCCCCCCGCCGCGGCCTGTCCGACGACCTCGGTGATCGCCTCCGGGGTCGGCGGATCATTGATGTCGATGGGCATCTGACAGGCCGCGGCGCGGACGGTGCGCGGAGTGCTCATGGAGCCATCATGCGGTCGGGGAGTTCTCCAGGAGGAGGGCCGGAGCGAGGAAACCGTTCGGATCGAGGACCCAGCCGTCCTCCTTCGCCGCCGCCACGACGTCATCGCTCCATCGCTGGCGCACTCGGCCATCACCCTCGACGATGGCGAGGATCTCGGCGAACCCGTCCTTCCCGGCGTCGGTCGCCTTCAGCGAGCGGGTCGCGCCCGGGGGCACGGACACAGCGTCCAGGCGACCCAGCTCTACGGTTTCCCGACCCTTCGCGGTGTCGAAGGTGACCTCCCAGGTACCGGTGCGTGCGACCAGGACCTGGTGGCTGTCGATGGCGTGGTCCAGCACGCCCTCGCCCTGAGGGGCTCGGAGCCACGCCACGGTGAAGGAGTGGGGGTCGTGCAGCGGCGGGACGTCCCGGACCTGCTCGGTGAGCCCGTAGCCGATCAGCAGGGAGAGCTCGGCGCCTCCCCCGGGAAGGGTCGAGCACACGAAGGGCTGCTTCTGCCACGAGCGGTCTCGCGCCGGGATCACACGGGTCGCGAACTGGCCCTCGCTGACCACGTCGAGCCGGTCGATCTCCTCCTGCGGCATCGGGGTGATCAGGTCGACTCCCTCGAGGGAGGAGCCGTCGGTGGTATCGATCAACTGATTGTCCGCGGACAGGTACAGACCGTGCTTCCCGGCTTCCTCGATCACCTTGGGGCCCCAGATGATGCCGCCGGTGCGGTCCTGACCGAGGACGGTCAGCAGGACACCCTCGCCGGAGCCCTCGTTGGTGAATCCGCGGAAGATCCACGGGGGCACGGAGATCACGTCGCCGTCGGTGGAGCGGTACGTCCCTTGCTCCCCCTCGGATCCCCAGCGCAGCAGATACTCACCGTCGAAGTTGATGAACACCTCCGCCGTGAAGTGGAGATGCAGGCTGTTCGTCAGGCCTGTCGGCATGCCGGCGGCACCCATGTTGAAGCCGTGGGGCTCGGCGATGTTGACGAACTGCTCCGAGTTCTGGGTGACGCCCGGGCCGATGAAGGAGTAGTTGTCCTTCTGGTCGGATCCGGGGGTCTTGGTGTCGATGAAGGCGGTCTTGCACGGCACCCAGTCGGTGCGAAGGATGGTCCGGCTGCGGGCGTCCTCGGCGGTGGTCGGTGTGGTGGTCACGGTGTCTCCTGTGCGTCGTTGGGCGAGGTTCTGGTGGTCAGTAGATGTTGGTCCCGATGAGGGACGAGGACTCGTTCTGGTGAACGGCGATCTGTGCGCGCAGGGCGATCTCGTCGTAGACACGGGTCTCGCGGACGATCCGCCCGTTCTGGATCAGGAACTGGGAGACGCCCATGAGGTCCACGGGGGCATCGGTGAGCGGCCCGAATGTGGGCAGCCCCGCATAGGTGCCGGTCATCTGCCACAGCACGGCGACCCTGAGGCCGGCGTAGTCGGGGTTGTCGTTGGCCTGCAGGTCGCGCACGGTGAAGCGGCATTCCGAGAACGGGGCCACGAGGGCGAGCAGATCCTTCTGGTAGCCCTCGGGTCGCAGGACCGTCACGTCCCCGACCGTGTGCAGGAAGAGGTCTCGGATCATGTAGTCGTGCACGCGGTTCAGCCGCCGCTTGTTCCAGACGTCCTCGATCATGTCCAGCACCGTCTGGCAGCTGGCGTTCGCGTTCTCCGGGCGGTCCCCGCTGTCTCCACGGCGCAGGGGGTCCTCGGGCGGTCCACCGGCCCAGGAGCCGCTGTGGCCGATGAAGCGCATGCGGTGCGCTGCGACCTCCGGGTCGATGCCCATCTGCAGGCAGTCGGCGAGCGTATCCCGCACGACCCATTCCTCGACCATGCGGCCACGGCGATAGAGGCAGTTGGCGACGGTCCGTGATCGGACCCGTCGGAGCCGGCCGTCGATGATGTGTTCGTCGCTGCTGAACACCAGGTGCGAACTGAGGAAGGCGTCGTTCCCCCGAGGTTCCCAGACGACGTCCTCTGCGACGCCGACGTGTTGCGGCGTGGCCGCGATCCGCATGGTTGTCCCGTCGATGACCCCCTGGCGCCCCACGGTGGTGCCGAGGCTGCCGTGGACGATCGAGTCCTCCTCGTAGTTCTCGACGATGTGGTCGATGTCGCGGGCCACCCAGATCCGGTCTGTGACATCGCGGATGAACTCATCCGGGTCGCTGTAGGGCTGGAAGGCGATGGGGTCCAGGGTCATCGGGGAGCATTCCTGTTCGTCGTCTCGCGGACCCTCAGGGTATGCGTATGCACGACGGGCGTCAATGACCCCGCGGGGAGAACCGCGAGGAGGTGCACCGGGCGGTGCACCGTCAGAGGGGAGCGGCCCCCAGGCTCCGTCGCAGGACGAGCGAGGTGGGGAAGACCGTGCGCTGCGGCTGATCGGCATCGGCCGTCGGCGCACATCCGGCGTCCATGCGCTGGACCATGGCGCGAGCGGCCGTGCGAGCCATGCCCTCGAGGTCGTAGTGGATCGTGGCGAGGTGAACGAACTGCCAGCCGGTGATCGGCAGGGCGTCGAAGCCGACAACGGAGACGTCCTCGGGAACCGCGAGTCCGCACTCCGCGGCCGCGTTGAGCGCGCCGAGAGCCACGAGATCGTTCGCGCACACGAGCACGGTCGGGCGGTCCGTGCTGTCCAGCAGTTCACGCGCGGCGGACTGGCCGAGTTCGACGGTGAACGGTCCTCGCCGGGTGTCCGCATCGGCCAGTTCCAGACCGTGGTCGGCGAGCGCGCTGCGCAGCGCTGCCTCGCGTGTTGCACCCGTGCTGGTCTCCCGCGGCCCCAGAATCGCGCCGACCCGCTGGTGCCCGAGCTCGACCATCGCCTCCACCAGTTCCTGCATGCCACGGGTTGGATCGACCACCGTCGCGTCCGCCGGCACGAGCTCCGAGATGCGGTTGAAGTAGACGAAGGGAATACCCCGGTCGGCGAGCCGGAGCGGAAGCAGCGACGTCGTCGTGGTGGTCGCGAGGATGACCCCGCCGAGGCCGAGGGCGGTGGCGCGGGCAGCGATCGCCTCGGGCCCGGAGGTCTCCGTGATCAGGATCAGCTCGTACCCGGCGTCGACGATCTCCTCGTGCATGGGGGCGATGACGTGAATGTAGAACTGGTTGTCGAGGTCGGTCACCAGCAGCCCGATGCGGGTCGAGCGACCGGTGGCAAGCGCCCTGCCGAAGGAGTTCGGGGAGTAGCCGAGCTGATCAGCCGCCTGCCGCACCTTTTGCTTGGTCGCGTCGGTGAGGCGGGGATCATCCCGTAGGGCCCGGGAGACGGTCGGCTGGGAGACCCCGGCGAGCCGGGCGACGTCCTTGCTGCTGACCATGTGGCTTCTCCTGCCCTGCTGACCGTGGCTCGTCGCTGGCGGTCCCCCTTGACCGCGCGAGCATACATCGGGCAAGCTGAGGGCCGACTCCATGCATGCGTATGTCAGAGAGGTCTGCTCATGGTCACGGTCCTGAAAGGCGCCGCCGAGGACGGGACGACCCGCCGCTCGGGAGCGCGTGAACTCTCCTCGCGGGTGCGGGAGATCATCGACGACATCCGCGCCAACGGCGACGAGGCTGTGCGCCGGTATTCCGAGCAGTTCGACTCCTGGTCGCCTGACTCGTTCCTGCTCGACGAGGAGGAGATCGAGCGGATCGTGGGGACCGTGGACCCTCAGGCGCTCGCGGACATCGAGACCGTCCAAGCCTCGGTGCGGCAGTTCGCCGAGGCCCAGCGCGCCACCCTCACCGACCTCGAGATCGAGACCCAGCCCGGGGTGCTGCTCGGACACCGGCACGTGCCGATCGCCGCCGCTGGGTCGTACATCCCCGGAGGCCGCTACCCGCTGACCGCATCGGCGCACATGACGATCGTGACCGCGAAGGTAGCCGGGGTGGACCGCGTCGCGGCGGCGACCCCGCCCATCCAGGGAGAGATCCCGGCCGCGACGATCGCTGCGATGTCGAAGGCCGGGGCGGACGAGATCTACGTCCTCGGCGGCGTCCAGGCGGTCAGTGCGCTTGCGGTCGGCACGGAGTCGATCGAACCGGTGAACCTTCTCGCCGGCCCGGGCAATGCCTATGTGGCCGAGGCGAAGCGGCAGCTGTTCGGGGAGGTGGGCATCGATCTCTTCGCCGGGCCCACCGAGGTGTTGATCCTCGCCGACGAGACGGCCGATGCCCTCACGGTCGCTGTGGACCTGCTGTCCCAGGCTGAGCACGGTCCCGACTCCCCCGCCATCCTGGTCACCACCGATGAGAAGCTGGGCCGCGAGGTCATCGACCTCGCGGAGAGGATCCTGGTGGACATGCCCACCAAGGACATGGCAGGACCGGCCTGGCGGGATCACGGTCGCGTCGAGGTCGCCGAGGACATGGATGAGCTGTGGCGCCGCGCCGACGAGTACGCCGCCGAGCACGTCCAGGTCCTCACCCGCGAGCCGCGCCGCGCCCTGGAGCGCATGCGGGACTACGGGGCCCTGTTCCTCGGGGAGAACACCTGCGTCTCCTACGGCGACAAGGTCATCGGCACCAACCACGTCCTGCCCACCCGGGGCGCCGCCCGCTACACCGGTGGGCTCTGGGTGGGGAAGTACCTGAAGACCGTCACCTACCAGGAAGTCCGGTCCGAGGACGCGAGCGCGGAACTGGGACGACTGTGCGGCCGTGCGGCCCGCGTCGAGCGCTTCGAGGGTCACGCCCGCTCGGGTGATCTGCGTGCCCACCTTCACGGCGGCGACACCGTGGACTGGATCGACCGCCTGCACCGCAGCACCCAGGCATGATGGCGTCCTCCGAGGCTGTCCACGGCCGGACCGCGGTGGTCACCGGTGGGGGCACCGGTCTGGGCCGGGCCATCAGCCGATCATTGGTCGAGGCGGGAGCACGGGTCATCGCCGTCGGCCGCCGACGCGAGCCTCTCGAAGCGCTCGCCGCCGAGCTCGGCGACGCGGTGCGCATAGCGACCTGCGATGTCGCGGACCCCGCCGCAGTCGAGGCCCTCGTCGGGGAGATCGCCGAGGAGGACGTGTCGATCCTGGTCAACAACGCCGGGATCGGCGGGCCCGTGGCCCACCTCGTCGACATCGACCCGGTGTCATGGGACGAGGTGTTCGCGATCAACGTGCGCGGCACCTTCCTGATGTGCCGGGCGCTCCTGCCCGCGATGATCGAACGCGGCAGTGGGGACGTCATCAATCTCGCGTCGGTCTCGGGCAAGAGGCCGCTGGAGGCGCGCACCCCGTATTGCGCGTCGAAGATGGCGGTCCTCGGACTGACCTCGACCCTCGCGGTCGAGACCGGCCCCAGCGGGGTGCGGGTGAACGCCCTGTCCCCCGGACCGGTCGAGAGCGAGCGGATGACGCGCAACCTTCGCCTGGAGGCGGAGCGGCGGGGGGTCGACGTCGAGGTGGCCCGGCAGGACTTCGTCGGCCGTGCGGCGCTGGGGAGAATGGTGACCGAGGAGGAGGTCGCCGCCGCTGTCCTCGCGATCCTGGCCATGCCGGGAATGACCGGGGCGGACGTCGACCTGTCGGCGGGGATGATCGCGTGAGGTCCACCCTGCGCGCTGGTGGCGGGGCCGAGCCAGGCAGTGGGGCGTTGCACGGGGCGCTGCTGCGCCTGCCCGCCGAGGACACCGTGGAGATGCTCGCGGTGGCGGGCCTGGACTTCGTGCTGCTGGACCTCGAGCACGGACCCGCCGACACCGGTGTGGTGAAGCACCACCTGGCCCTGGCCGAGGTGCATGGGGTCCCGGTCCTGATCCGACCCGGGGAGCGCGATCCGCACCTGATCCAGCGCTGCCTGGACCTCGGTGCGGCGGGGGTCGTCGTACCCCACGTCGATGATGCTGACGAGGCGGCGGAGGTCGTCCGTTGGACCCGCTACCCGCCCCTCGGGGCGCGCGGCATCGCGACCTACACCCGCGCCGGGCGCTTCGGCACGAGAACAGCCGAGGAGCACGCCGCCGCGGCCGAGGAGCAGCTGCTCATCGTGATGCTGGAGTCACCGGCGGCGGTGGATGACGCGGAGACGATCCTCGCGACCCCGGGCATTGACGGCTACCTCATCGGACCGGGGGATCTCGGCTTTGCGATCGATCGCGACCCGGAGGAGAACCGCTCTCTCCCGGAGCTCACCGCAGCGGCGCACCACGCCGGGGAGATGTGCGGGTCGATTCGGATGGACATCGTCCCCTCGGCCGAGCAGGGACGGGTGGCGGCGGACTCCGGGTGCCGCCTGGTGGTTCACAATCTCGCAGCGGTGCTGATGCGCACTTTCGCTGAGCTGTCCCGGGAGGGCCGCGGACCCCGCGGCTGAGGTGCCGGTCTCACGCAGCGAGCCAGTGTCGCATCGCCCGCCCCACCGATCCCGGAGCTTCCATCGTCGAGAGGTGGCCGACGCCGGGAATAAGGCTCAGGCGCGAACCGGGGACGAGCTCGACGATCTCGTGGTGACGCTCGGGTGGGCACAGAGCATCCTCGGCACCCGCGATCACGGCGACAGGCACGTCACGCTGCGTGAGCCCCTGCCGCTCGTCACCGCGGGTGCGCTGAATCGCGTACTGCTCGGCAAGGCGCCTCGCCCCGGTCTCCTCCCCCATCGTCAGCACCTCCTCGCGCAGGCGAGACTGATGGTCGGGGTGGACGAGGACATCCAGCAGCTCCTCCTGGGCGCGCCGGGAGGTGAGCCCGTCCTCGATCCGGGCGATCTGTCGATCGAAACTCTCCAGCTGCGCGGTCGAGGGGGCGCGGGCGTTGGTGTCCAGCAGGCACAGACGGTCGATGCGTTCCGGGGCGACCCGCGCCAGGGCCATCGCAACGATCCCGCCGAGGCTGAGCCCGGCGAGGGCGAAGCGCTCCGGGAGCGTCGCCAAGAGGTGGGACAGGCAGTCCTCGAGGTCGCGCCCGCGCACCTCCCCGTGAAGGATCGGACGGGCGCTCCCCCCTCCTCGATCGCCGCGGTCGCTCAGGCCGGCCAGGACGGGGGTCCACAACCGGGCGGTGCAGTTCATGCCGGGTAGCAGCACCAGGGGCAGGGGGTCGGTCACAGCTCAGCCCTTGACGGAACCGGCGTTGAGTCCGGCCACCATGTACTTCTGTGCGATGAGGGCGAAGGCGATGACGGGCAGGGTCAGGATCACCGCTGCCGCTCCGGCCTGCTGCAGCATCGGGAGGGTCTGCCCGAGCTGGGTTGCGATGAACACCGGGACCGTGCGGGCGTCGACGTTGGTGAGGATGACTGCCGTCAGGTACTCCTGGAAGGCGAACAGGAACATGAAGATGCCGGCGGTGAGGATTCCTGGCCCCATCAGCGGCAGCATGACACGGGTCAGGATCTGCAGGCGCGAGCAGCCGTCGAGCATCGCCGCCTCGTCGAGGGAGGTGGAGATCTCGGCGAAGAAGTTCCGCAACAGCCAGATGGAGAACGGCTGGTTGATGGCGACCAGGGCCGCACCGACCGCGAAGCGGGTGTCGTAGATGCCGAGTTGGAGGGAGAGCTCATACATCGGCAGCAGGATGGAGAACCGTGGGAGGGCACGGAAGATGAGCGCGACCACGAGCAGCAGCGCTGAGATCCATCCCGGGTATCGCGACAGGGCGTAGGCGGCGGGGATCCCGAGGATCAGGGCAGCGATCGTGGATCCGACCGCCACTAGGACGGTGTTGATGAGGTCCTGGTAGAAGTTCGTGGTCTGCCACAGTTCCACGAAGGCGTGGGCGGTCGGCGTCCAGGTGAACACCGGCGGATCGAGGAAGGCGACGTTGGTGGGCTTGCTGACCGCGATGATCGTCCACAGCACAGGCGACAGCATGATCGTGCAGAAGGCGAAGAGGAACGCGCCGATGAGGAGCGTGCGACCACTGCGCGGGCGGCCTCGTGAGTGCCGCTTCGTGGCGACGTCGCGATGTGGATCGACAGCGGCGGTGGTGCTCATGAGCGCGCTCCGTCCTTGGCGGTGCCCCGGATGAACGGGAGCAGCAGGATGAAGATGACGATGATCAGGAGAATGTTGACCGCACTGCCGAGGCCGAGCTGCTGACCGCCATCACGGAATGCCACGTTGAAGATGTAGAGCATGGCGGATTCATTGCCGATCTGGACGGCTTGGGGCGACAGGGGTATCAGCTGATCGAAGACTCGCAGGACATCCATGATCAGGATCAGCGACACGAAGCCGAGGACTCCACTGATGGTCGGGATAATGACCCGCATATGCAGCTGCAGTGTGGAGACTCCGTCGATCTTGGCCGCCTCGATCAGCTCATGGGGCACCCCCTGCAGGCCCGCCAGGATCACGAGCATCGCGAAGGGGATCATTCCCCACGCGACGGCGAGCAGGAGGAGAATTCTGTTCGGCCAGGGATCCGTGAACCACAGGACCTGTAGGCCCGTTGTTTCTCGGAGCAGGTAGTTGACGATCCCTCCGAAGTTCGAGTTGAACAGCCAACCGAACATCGTGGCACCGATGACCTGCGGCACCACGTAGCTGACGAGGAGGGTTCCCAGCACGAGCGGGCGGGTGCGCCCGAGATTGTTCACGAGCACCGCCAGGATGTACCCGAGCACCAGCACGAGGACGTACGTGGTCACCGTGATGCCGATGGTGAAGGTAATGGCGCGGAGGAAGCGTGGATCACTCAGCGCCGAGGTGTAGTTGTCCAGACCGACGAACACACCGGGCTGGCCGTAGTTCACCCGCTGGAAACTCCACTGAAGTGTGCGGAACAGCGGTAGGGCGAGCAGACCCACCATCACAATCACACTCGGGGCGATGAACATCAGGTATTCCCTGCGCCTCATCCGTCACCTGCCTTCATCGTCGGGGCGGCCAACGAGGTCAGTCCTGGTACTCCGAGAGGACATTGGCTGCAGCGTCTTGCATCTGCTGGAGACCATCATCGATGGATACGTTCTCGAGGAAGACGTCGGCGATGATCGGGGTGATCGCGTTGGTGACTTCGGCGGTCCACGGGTACGGCTCGGCCGGGGGAACGTTCTGGATCGTCTCGTTGGCGGCGACCGCATAGGCGCTCGAGTCGTCATCCACCATCCCCTCACGCGCAGGGTAGGCAGCCGGAACGGCCTCGCGGGACGCGTCCTCGCTGACGGACGAGGCGATCATCTGGAACAGAGATGCTTTATCGGTTGCAGCGTTGGCGGGGATGGACCAGCCGTCCACGGACAGAGACGCGAAGTAGTATCCATCCGCCTCGACGGACGGGGGCGGTGCAAAGCCGAAGCTGTCAGCCAGGTCGGTGTTGGAGTCCATGGTGAGGTCGTTCATCCGGCCGGAGAACATCACCGAGATGGCGGCGCTGCCGTTGTACATCTGCTGCTGGACGGATGGCTGGTCGAACGTGGTGACCTGCGGGTCCATGAAGGGCTTGAGGGACATCAGCTCTTCGAAGGCCTTCTTTGCCTCCGGAGCGTCGAAGTTGCCCGTCATCTCGTCGGCATCGGTGAGATCGACACCGAGACTGCCGAGCGCCATGTCGTAGGCGGTAGCGATGTCTGCATCGGCCAGCAGCGGCAGGGCAATCGGGTACTGGATGTCCCCGGCGTCCTGGATGGCCTGCGCGACGTCGCGCAGCTCCTCAAACGTCGTCGGCGGCTCGAGCCCGAGGTCGTCCAGGACATCCTGCCGGAAGGCCATGATGTGCATCTGCGCCTGCATCGGCAGCCCGTAGAGCTCACCGTCGTAGCTCATGGCCTCGAGCATCGCCTCGTTCAACTCGCCGAGCGCATACTGATCGCCGTATTCGTCCATGAACTGGTTGAGGCCTTCGATACTGCCGTCTGCTCCGAACTGCGGGATGACGAAGCTGTAGGTCTCGATGATGTCGTAGGTGCCGGAGTCACCAGCGAGGGTCGCCTGGGTTCGTTGGACCTGGCCAGCGAAGTCGATCGGCTCGTGCCGCAGGGTGATATTGCCCTGCGTGCAGCTGTTCACCATCGTGTTGGTGAACGGATCGATGGCGGAGGAGTTGTAGGCGAGGACGTTGATGGTGACGGCCGAGTCGGGTTGAGGTACGTCGCACGTCACGGTGGCGGCTTCATCGGCGGGGTTACGGGATCCGGCGCCGCAGGCGGTGAGGCCCGCCAGGGTGAGACCGGCGAGGGTGAGTCGGCGTGTGGGTAGGGAGGTCATGGCGGTTTCCTTCACGTCGGTGTGATGAGCAAAACGGGGTGCACGGGTCGCTTTGGTGGGCTGTGGTGCACGTCAGTGAGCATTGATCTCGCGCAGGCGGAGGGTGGCGGTGTCGCGATGCGCCGGCATCCCCTCGAACTCGGAGATGGTGACGACGGGGCGCGCCTGCGCCTCGGTGGAGTCGCGGGTGGCTCGTTGGTAGGTCACGCACTTCATGAATCCGGATACGGACAGGCCACCGGTGAAGCGCGCGTTGCGGCCGGTGGGAAGGACGTGGTTCGTCCCGGACATCCCCTTGTCCGCGTACGCCACGGTCGACCACGGCCCCAGGAAGAGCGAGCCGTAGCTGGTGAGGTTCTGCAGATACCAGTCGAGGTCCTCTGCGAGCACCTCGAGGTGCTCGGGGGCGAGCAGATTCATGACGTCGACAGCCGCACGACGGTCATCAGCCAGATAGACGGAGCCGAAGTCTCGCCATGCTGGGCCGGCGATATTCGCGGTGCTCAGTCCCTCCAGCTGCCGGGCGACTTCGTCCTCGATCTCGGAGGCGATCCGTTCGGAGGTCGTGACGAGGCATGCGGGGGAGGTGGGGCCGTGCTCGGCTTGGCCCAGGAGGTCGGCGGCAACCATCTCCGTGGATGCGGAATCGTCAGCGATGACGGCGACCTCGGAGGGCCCGGCGAGCACGTCGATGCCGACGCGCCCGAACAGCTGCCGTTTCGCGGCGGCGACGTATGCGTTGCCCGCGCCCACGATCATGTCGGCGGGTGGGGCATCAAGCAGGCCGAAAGCCATGGACGCCAGCGCCTGGACACCCCCGAGTGCGTAGACCTGGTCCGCTCCGGAGAGGTGGGCCGCGTAGAGCACTGCGGGGTGCGCTTTGCCCTGCTTGCTGGGGGGTGTGCAGGCCGTGACGTTGGGGACACCGGCGACGCCCGCCACGCCGACGGTCATGAAAGCGCTGGCCAGGAGTGGGAAGCGTCCTGCGGGTAGGTAGGCGCCGACGCTCTCGACGGGGATGTACCTCTGCCCGCACACGACGCCGGGGATGACCTCGTCCTCGAAGTCGGTCAGGCGGGTTCGTTGCATGGCAGCGAAGCGCTGGGTGCGTTCCGCGCCCGCCTCGAGTGCTTCGCGCAGGTCGGCGGGCAAGTCCCTTTCCGCCGCTTCAAGCTCGCTCGCGTCGACAAGGAAGCTGTCAGAGGAGTCTCCGTCGAGCTCACGGGCGTACCGCCGGACGGCGTCCATACCGTCCCGCTCGATCTCCCGGAGCATCACCGAGACCCGCTCCTCGACCTCCGGATCCGCCTGTGCGGCCTGATCAGGGGCGTCGGACTCCTTGATCACCCGGACCCGGTCTCCGAGGACTGCTTTGTCTGCTGCGCTCATGTGCATGCGCATACATTACGCCACGAACACTTCGGACGTCCGTCACGATCTGGTAAAGCTTTGCGGCTCTGTGCTCTAGCAATGCCCATCAACTAGATGGGACTCAGGCATGCCCGTTGGTCGCTCGCGGACGTGGAAATGCATGCCTGTGCAGGCGGTTCAGGTAAGTTCAGCCGTGCCGATGCGTGGGGTTCGGGTCGGATCGACCTTCGGTGGCGGGGCTGCGATCGGGGACCTGGTGCTCGTCGTGGTGGTCCCGGTCGGGGTTCACGAGGCGGGATTCCAACGACCGGGAGTAGATGGCGACGGGTGCGGAGGGGACGTCGACGCTGCCGTCGATGTCCTGCCATGCACCGCCGTCCACGGAGTACTCCCCGCGGTATGTGGTGGTGAGGGTGACGTCGTACCAGCCGTCGCTTGAGTAGCGGGCCGTCACGTCCTTGTGCGGGTGGGGGCGCCCCGGGTCGTCGGTGGTGAGGGTATTCCCGTCCCCGAAGTCCCAGTGGTAGCTGACGGGGATTGCGCGCACTGCGACGGGGGTGTCGAGCAGGGTGGTCTGCAGCGTCTGCTCTTCGGCCTCGGCGTAGACGATGAGGTCCATGTTCACTGGAAGGTACCCAGCGGGCGGGCCGACGTTGGGGACGGCCGGCTCGATGGGCAGCGCGGCGAAGTCCTGTTGGGTGACGACAACCTCGATGACCTCCGCCTCGGCGGCGGGTGCGGCGAAGGCCGCCGTGGTGGCTTCGGACGGTGCGTAGCAGGACCGCCCCAGGTCGGCCCTTTCCCCTGTGGCCGTGTCGATGGACGTTCCCCGCAACGGCGTCGTCGATCCCGCCGACGTGTCCGGCATGTCCGAACAATATGTTGCGAACTGCCCATCCAACATGCACGCCTGCGGGTCTGCCATTCCTTCACACCCGCGCGTCGATGGCGAGATGGTGTTGTACCGGCGAATAGTTAAGCTTCTGCCCCCAGAACTCGCAGATCTAGCGACACTCTCTATGCCGGAGCTACCAGCGGATATTTGAACGGTTACCTTCCTTCGCGAGTCTTCAATGCGGGCTTGCTGACTACCATCAGACATTCTGGTAAATCTTGATTCTCTACTTTCCGATTGAGACGGCTCTTTTGGCTTCATGCCAACGTCTGCAATTGCGTGTGGCGAGGCCACTAGCGCAAGAGTCCATATTGCGAGTGCCGCGCAGCAAAGTGTTAGCCAGCCCCCGCCTATGCGTGCGGCACCTCCCACGCTCACCGAAGCCCCACCTTCACGCCGCACCTACTTCCTCCACCAACCAAGAGCCGTTCTGCCATTCAACTAGAATAGAGGGGCTAATCGTCTCGTCTTCTCCCTCACTAGCCCCACCCGACCCGCCTTCTAA
>JAUNUA010000380.1 GCA_030538435.1 Brachybacterium sp. | reverse complement strand
TGAATCAGCCGGGTACGCCCGTTCCGCCCAGGCCAAGGTCGATCAGCTCGCCTCTGCCGCCCCGACCGACGCCGCGGCGGAGGCGACAGTGAGCGACCCCACCGCGGACCTGCACACCGAGACGACCAGCAGTGTCGAGACGGGCAGGGACCAGCCGGCGATCGAGTACGGGTAGAGCACCTGAGGAGTGTGAGCAGCCATGTCGCGTGCATCGCTGAGTCGGACCGGATCCCCGGCCTATCAGGGATACCTGCGGTCGCAGCAGTGGGGATTCCGCAGGGTGCGGTGGTTCCGTGACCGACGAGCCGAAGGTTTCGAACCGGCGTGCCAGGTCTGCGATCTGACCCTGGACGAGCTGGGGTCCCTGGATCTGCACCACACCAGCTACGACGGGGTCGAATGGGACGAGGACACCGGGACGTGGAGGGCCGAGGAAGCCGACGAGGAGCTGATGCCCATGTGCCGGATCCATCATGGGCGACTGCATGATCGGCTCGACCGGCGTGGGGACTTCTACGGGTGGTCCCGCCACCGAGCCTCCGTGGTGATCGCCACCCAGATGCGAAGAGACTTCCTGGCCCAGGAGCCGGATACTCGTCGCGGCCACTACCAAGCCGCCCACGACCAGCAACGGGCACGACGGAGGCCCTCAGGCAAGAGACAGAACCAGCATCCAGATCAGTCACAAGTTGAGTCCCACGATGATGAGGGAGGCCGATGAGCCCATGACCGATGCACCCACCACATCCGAGCAGAACGAACAGCCGCGGCCGTCCGAAGAGGGTGCGAGGAACCGTCCAGCGGCGTCGCTGTTCTGCCAGTCCTGTCAGCGGATGACCCAAGTGGAATTCCACTGCACCGACGACGACCTCCACGACATCGAGGGGTGTCGAGTCGCTGAGGGTGGAGGCACATGGCTGTGTGCCGCCTGCCACCACGGGATCCATGAGTACATGGCTGCTCACCCCGAACCGGGGTCAGCGGCGACCGCATTACTGCGGGCGACCGAGCGAGTCGCGCGCATCGTCACCGAAAAGCCGCGACCGTATCGGCGGTCCACACCATCGACACCGGGCCGGTAAGCCCCGCGCAGCCGTGGGGTATCGGGCCGACAAGCCGATGACGCTCAGGAGGGCAGCAGACCGATGAACAATCCGATCGAGTTCACTCCCTGGGGAGCTGAGAAGCCCCAGCAGGTCGACCCCGACACCGGCGAGGTGCGGGACACTGATCCTGCGGAGCAGACTGCCGGGGAGTCCGTGCCCTCCGAGTCACAGCCTGAGCACACCTCCAGCACCGACACTGGCCCTGAAAGTGACACCGAGGGCGGGTCGGAGGGGTCGATGAGCCTGCCGAGCCTCACCGGAGACGACACCGACCAGGACGAGGACGAGCCATCCGGTGCGGACGACGACGGTGAGGGGGACGACGGCGGCGAGTGGGCTGCCGGACTGCCTGGGCTGGCCGACCTGCCAGATCTGGCCGACATGTCACGGTTGAAGTCCCAGGCCGGAGACGACAGCGCAGACCAGGGTGGAGAGTCAGAGTCCGGTGAGGCCTCGGACGAGGACCCCCGACCGGATGCGTCGTCCACGACGCTGCGGCGGTATCGACACGAGGACGTCGCGGCGGAGTTGGAGGAACCCGAAGACCCGGAATGGCTCGGGCGTC
>JAUNUA010000379.1 GCA_030538435.1 Brachybacterium sp. | reverse complement strand
CGGACCGGTCCCGGACGGTGTCGACGTAGTCCGCGAGTCCAGCCGCGACGGCCTCGTCCGCGGAGTACCAGGTCTCCTCCCGCATCGCGTCGCGCCACGCGCCGGCGGGCTTCCCGGAGCGCTCGGCGTACACCGAAGCGATGTTGTCCGAGACGCGGTCGAGGTCAGCGGCGAGCTTGTGCATGTCCCCGGCGTTGCCCCAGCAGAGACCGGAGGCGTCGTGGATCATCAGCTCGCTGTTGCGGCCCATCACCACCTTGTCGGCGCCCATGGCGATGAACGACGCCGCGGAGGCCGCCAGGCCGTCGACGTGCGCAATGACGGTGGCCTTGGACCGGCGGATGACGTTCAGGATCGCCATGCCGTCAAAGACGTCCCCGCCGGGGGAGTTGATGTACAGGTCGATGCGGTCAACGTCGAGGCGGTTCCAGGCGTCCACAAAGTCCTTCGCGGTGACGCCCCACCACGGGTCGATCGCGTCGTACAGGTACACCTCGGCGGTGCGTTCCTTCTCGTTGGCTTCCATGCGGAACCACTGCTGGGTCTGGGCTCGCGGGGGCATACGGCGGGTCGGGGTCATCAGGTCTCCTCTGGTGCAGTCGTGACCGGGATGCGGCCGGTGCGGGCGCGGGCCCCGGGGATCTCGGCCCGGACCCTCACGGGGTCCCGAACTCCGTGTCGGCCGAATACCGCTCCCGCTTGGTGCCCGGGTCGGCTGGGGGGAGGGCGTACTGGGTGCGTAGGTGCTGCTCAAGCTTGTCGTCGGGGAGGATGACGCCGGAGTGCACGAGCGCCCGAATGGACTCGGCGGTAGCCGGGTGACGCGACCCGATCTCGTCGAACACGATCCGCGGGGCCGGTTCGGTCTCCCCGAAGTTCAGGTCGACCAGGTCCTCGACGATGTGCGCCGTCGCGGTGTTCGCGACGTCCTGTGCGACGGTCTGCAGCGACAGGGTGAAGAAGTCCGCGAAGGTCTCCCCTAGCGCGTAGGAACCCGTGGAGTTGTCCCCACCAAGGTTCAAGAAGTTCGCGAGGACCGCTCGGGCGATCTGCTCGTCGTAGTAGCGGATCGGCTTATCAGCGTCCGGGAGGGTCCCGCGCACGCCCAGCAGATCGAGCTTCGCCCCGAAGGGGATCGCCGCGCCCGCGTTGTTGCCCGAACGGGCGCCACGCGCGATCTGAATCCCGGCCTCGAGATCTGCCGCTGCACGCTTCTCCTGCTCCTCCTGGGTACCCCCTGGCTGCTGCTCGGGCCCGGTGTACACAGGGATGCCCATGCCGTTCCGGTCCACCGTCTGGGCTTGGACGCGCAGCAGGCGGTCTTTCAGCACCCAGAACTTGTAGGCCGGCCGCAACAGCGACATGCCGAGCCAGTTCCCGCCCTCGCGGTCGTTGGTGTACATCACCAGGCGGTCCACGGGGATCCGCACCGAGCGGCCAGCGCCGTCGAGACCGGTCTGCTCGATCGCCCGGAGACCACCATCCGCGGCGACCTCAACTTTCGAGATTGTCCGCGGGGGCCGCCAGCCAAGCTTCCGCAACCGCACCCGCTGCTGCTCGTCGATCCGGTACACCTGCTCGAACGGCGAGTGCCCGAAGGTCAGCGCGAGGAGCGCCATGCGCAGGTGCTCGTGCCAGTCGAAGCGGTCCCGGGTGCGGACCACAGGCCGCTCGT
>JAUNUA010000378.1 GCA_030538435.1 Brachybacterium sp. | reverse complement strand
GGCGGGAGCGCCACCGCATGGCCCGTGTCATGGAGACGATGCTGGTGCCGCTGCGGCCGTTCCTGTAGAGGGTCGGCGGCGACCGCAGGGGAACGGTCTCGCCGTAGGGCTGGCTCTCAGTCGGATCCCGGAGGTCGCAGCGCGATCAGTTCCTCCATCGGCAAGCGCAGTGCGGGATCGGCGCGCCCACCGTCGAATCGAATGCCTTCCGCCTCCAGGGCGTCAGTCTGAGAGCGCTCATCGTCGGGGTCACCGTTCCAGCGGAAACCGGGACGCGTCCGGCCGGAGGCGTCGAGGACGCGGAACGCGTTGACACAGTCACCACAGGCCATGACGTGGCCACCGAGGGGCTGGGCTGCGGTTCCGACGGTGGTGGCCAGGTCGCCGTACGTCGTCCATCGACCAGGGGGGAGAGCTGCGAGGATGTCGTGCAGGGCGCTCCAGTCGAATCCGCCGTCAGTTGCAGCGGCCAATTCGGTCAGGGTGACACCTTCGTCGGTGATCCACCACGTCGGGCCGTTCGCAGAGCGGGTGATCTGGGCCGCCTCGAACAGGACCTGCTTGACGATGTTCGTCGGCCGGTAGAGCTCGCCGTCGTACTGCCATCGCAGAGGTTGGGGCCCGTTGATCCAGGTCGCGCGTCCTCGTCGTGGATCTTCTGCCACCCACTCCTGGATCTGCTCGCGAGTCTCGGCATCGATGTCTGTCGTCGGCGCAAGGGTGAGCGTGCTCCCGTCCGGGATGATGCTGTGCCGCACGAGACGCCGCACGGTCGAACCCTCTCGCTGACGCGTCCGGCGTGCCTTCGACTGCTGGGCCTCCGCGCGCTGCGGGGAGATTGTGAACTCCTCGACGTCCGGCACGGGGAAGAGCTGAGAGACGGTGACGATCACCCCGTCGTCACCGAGGCGGTAGGCCTGCACACGTTGCATGGTGATGTCCAAGCCCATCTCCGTCAGCCACACCACGCTCGCACTGGTCGGCACCGTGAATGCCCCAGCCACGAGGACGATTCGCGGTTGACGCAGCTGGTCCGGGTCCAACTCCCCGGCATGATCGAGGAGAGCGACCCTGGCGACATCCTCCGAGACCGTCTCCCCAGCACGCTGGGACAGGAATCGAGCGTGGTACGTGACCAGATCCGCCTCCGTGAATCGCGACGCCATCGCCGCATACTTGATCGCTTGCATCTGGACGGTGTCCGGCGCTTCATCACGCTTGAGCTCGGCAAGAACCAGACGGCCGTCAGCATCCAGTCCGAGGATGTCGAGGCGGTCTCGCTGAGGTTCACCGCGCGCGTTCTGCCACCGGTCGAACTCGAAAGCGACCACGATGACGTCCGGTCCGAGGATCTCCGGTCGGGCGAGCACCCACTCCTGCAGGTCCTGACGCTCTCGCAGGCCCGCCTCCGTGAGGCTGACCGTCTCGAGGGGAACCGCAGCTCCTGCCGCGATCGTGTAGACCCTTTCACTGGACATGGGCGCTCCAAACGCAGAGAAGTGACGATCGGCGCTAACTGTGCGGACAGTCCTGGAGGCCAGGACGGTCGCGGGACGCGTCGAGCACTGTTCGGAAACGTTCCCGCAGCAGCGGGTCCACCACGTACACGTAGGTCCCCCTCATTCCCCGGGTGAGGAGCACCCGGTAGATGTTGGTGATGTAGCGCAGGAGGTCGTCGT
>JAUNUA010000045.1:12407-13093 GCA_030538435.1 Brachybacterium sp. | reverse complement strand
TGCCGCGCGGGCAGGCCTCGGTGCAGTTGAAGGTGGTGCGGCAGCGCCACACGCCCTCGCGGTCGTTCAGGATCTGCAGGCGCTGCTCCCCGGCGTCGTCGCGGGAGTCGAAGATGAAGCGGTGGGCGTTCACGATCGCGGCGGGACCGAAGTACTGGCCGTCGGTCCAGAACACCGGGCAGCTGGCGGTGCAGGCCGCGCACAGGATGCACTTGGTGGTGTCGTCGAAGCGTTCGCGCTGCTCCGCGGACTGCAGACGCTCGCGGCTGGGGTCCTGACCGCCCGCGACCAGGAACGGCATGATCTCCTTGTAGGAGTCGAAGAACGGCTCCATGTCCACGATCAGGTCCTTCTCCACCGGCAGGCCCTTGATCGGCTCGACGGTGATCGGCTTCTTCAGGTTCATGTCCTTCAGAAGCGTCTTGCAGGCCAGGCGATTGCGGCCGTTGATGCGCATCGCGTCGGAGCCGCAGATGCCGTGCGCGCAGGACCGGCGGAACGTCAGCGATCCGTCCAGGTGCCACTTGATCTCGTGCAGCGCATCCAGCACCCGGTCGGTGCCGTGCATGGTGACGGTGAAATCCTCCCAGCGGGTGGTGGCGTCCCCGTCGGGATCGAACCGCGCGATCCGCAGCGTCACCTCGAACGAGGGGATCTCCTCCGTGGCGCTGCCCTGGTCCTCGCTG
>JAUNUA010000045.1:1298-12391 GCA_030538435.1 Brachybacterium sp. | reverse complement strand
TCAGAAGGTACGCTCCTTCGGCTCGTAGCGGGTGATCACGACGGGCTTGGTGCCCAGGCGCAGGTCGGTGCCGTCCTGGCCCTCTTCGCCCTCGCGGGTCTTGTAGACCATGGTGTGCCACAGGAAGTTCGCGTCGTCACGGGTGTCGTAGTCCTCGCGGAAGTGGCCACCGCGCGACTCCTTGCGCTCCAGCGCGCCGAGCGTGACGACCTCGGCCAGATCCAGCAGGAAGCCCAGTTCCACGGCCTCCAGCAGGTCCAGGTTGAAGCGCTTGCCCTTGTCCTGCACCGCGACGGTCTCGTAGCGGCGCTTGAGGTCGCGGATGTCCGCGAGGGCCTGCCGGCAGGTCTCCTCGGTGCGGAACACCTGGACGTTCGCGTCCATCGACTCCTGCAGGTCGCGGCGGATGTCGGCGACGCGGTCCTCGGTCGCCGGTCGGTCCCGCAGGCGCTGCAGCAGTTCCACGACCGGGGTCTCGACGCCCTCGGGCAGCTCCGCGTAGTCGATGCTCGCGGCGTGGTCGGCGGCGGCGATGCCGGCGCGCTTGCCGAAGACGTTGATGTCCAGCAGCGAGTTGGTGCCGAGCCGGTTGCCGCCGTGGACGGACACGCAGGCGACCTCCCCGGCGGCGTACATGCCGGGGATCACGTCGGTCTCGTTCCTCAGCACCTCGCCCATGATGTTGGTGGGGATGCCGCCCATGCCGTAGTGCGCGGTCGGGTAGACAGGGACCGGCTCGGTGTACGGCTCCACACCCAGGTAGGTGCGGGCGAACTCGGTGATGTCCGGCAGCTTCGCGTCGATGTGCGCGGGCTCGAGGTGGGTGAGGTCGAGGTACACGTAGTCCTTGTTCGGACCGGCGCCGCGACCCTCGCGCACCTCGTTGGCCATGGCGCGCGCCACCACGTCGCGGGGCGCGAGGTCCTTCAGGGTCGGGGCGTACTGCTCCATGAAGCGCTCGCCGTCGACGTTGCGCAGGATGCCGCCCTCGCCGCGGGCGGCTTCGGACAGCAGGATGCCGAGGCCCGCGAGGCCCGTCGGATGGAACTGGAAGAACTCCATGTCCTCCAGCGGGATACCGCGGCGCAGCACCATGGCGGGGCCGTCCCCGGTGAGGGTGTGGGCATTGGAGGTGGTCTTGAACATCTTGCCGAAGCCGCCGGAGGCGAACACCACGGACTTGGCGCGGAAGACGTGGACCTCACCGGTGGAGAGCTCGTAGGCGACGACACCGCTGGCCCGGACGTCCGCGTCCACGCGCGGATCCCCGGTCATCAGCACATCCAGCACATAGAACTCGTTGAAGAACTCCACCTGCTGCTTCACACAGTTCTGGTAGAGGGTCTGCAGGATCATGTGCCCGGTGCGGTCCGCGGCGTAGCAGGAGCGCCGCACGGGCGCCTCACCGTGCTCGCGGGTGTGCCCGCCGAAACGGCGCTGGTCGATCCGACCCTCGGGGGTGCGATTGAAGGGCAGGCCCATCTTCTCCAGGTCGAGCACCGCGTCGATGGCCTCCTTGGCCATCACCTCGGCGGCGTCCTGGTCAACCAGGTAGTCCCCGCCCTTGACGGTGTCGTAGGTGTGCCACTCCCAGTTGTCCTCCTCGACGTTCGCGAGCGCCGCGCACATACCGCCCTGCGCCGCACCGGTGTGGGACCGGGTCGGGTACAGCTTGGTGAGCACGGCGGTGCGGGCCCGGGGGGAGGACTCGAGGGCGGCGCGCATACCGGCGCCACCGGCGCCGACGATCACCACGTCGTAGGAATGGGTCTGCATGGGGCAGGGCTCCTGGGAGGCGTAGAGCGGGAGGTCAGTCGAAGCAGATGCTGGGCAGCAGCGCCGGGTCCGCGCCGACGGGGCACGGATCGAAGGTGTAGATCACCAGGGTGCCCAGCATGACGGTGACGACGAACGCCACGTACAGCAGGGTCTTCAGCGCCAGGCGCAGGCGGGGCCCGCGGGCGTAGTCGTTGATGATGGTGCGCACGCCGTTGGTGCCGTGGATCATCGCGAGCCACAGCATCAGCAGATCCCAGATCTGCCAGAAGGGCGAGGCCCACTTGCCGGCGACGAACGCGAAGTCGATGCGCTGGACACCCTGGTCCATCCACACGTTCACGAACAGGTGGCCGAAGACCAGGATCACCAGCAGCACGCCGGACAGGCGCATGAACAGCCAGGACAGCATCTCGGTGTTCACGTTGCCCATGCCGGTGCGCTTGTAGCGGGATGAGGGCTCGGGGATCTGCGTCGTCGAGGTCATGATCACGCTCCGAACATGTGCATCAGGTGGCGCGGGACGAAGGCCAGCATGAGCACCAGCCACACGCCGACGACGCCGTAGAACAGGGCCCGCTGGTGGCGGGTCCCCTGGGACCAGAAGTCCACCAGGATGATCCGCAGACCGTTGAGCATGTGGAACAGGATCGCCCCGACCAGCCCGATCTCACCGAAGCCGAAGACCATGGTCTGGTAGTGGCCGATGATCTCGTTGTACGCCTCGGGGGAGACCCGCACCAGCGAGGTGTCCAGGACGTGCACGAGCAGGTACAGGAAGATGAGCATTCCCGAGATGCGGTGGGCAACCCAGGACCACATGCCTTCACGGCCGCGGTAGAGCGTCCCGGACTGGGCTGATGCCACGGAATCCTCCAGTGGTGACGGTGTCGTCGAACGGAGCGCCCGGACGGCGATATCGGGGCGCGGGGGCGGCCCGCCAGCACCGACGCCGAGGGACCGAGGTCCCGTCCAGACTAGCATCGGAGCTGCCCCAGGTTGCCGCTCGGTAGGCTGACCCCATGTCCGGAGCGTTGCCATCCGTCCCGCCGCATCCGCGCAGGCCAGCAGCCCCCTTCATCCCCATCGTGCCCGCCGGCGGGGCCGGCACCCGGCTGTGGCCGCTCTCACGCCGCTCCCGCCCGAAGTTCCTGCTGGACCTCACCGGGACCGGACGCAGTCTGCTGCAGCAGACCCTCGACCGACTGGCGCCGCTGACCCCCGAGACGCCGATCATCGTCACCGGTGTCGATCACGCGGGAGCGGTCGCCGAGCAGGTGGGGGAGAGCGCCCGGATCCTCGCCGAGCCGTCGCCGCGGAACTCGATGCCCGCGATCGCGCTTGCCGCCGCCGTCGCCGAGCGGGAGGAACCCCAGGCGATCATCGGTTCCTTCGCCGCGGATCACCTGATCGGCGATGACGATGACGCAAAGTTCGCCGCGGCCGTCCACTCCGCGCGAGCCGCAGCCGAGGCCGGATTCCTGGTGACGATCGGCATCACCCCGGACCGTCCCGCCACCGGTTTCGGCTACATCGAGCAGGCCCCGCCGGGGACCGACCCCGTCACGGAGGAGCGGCTGCGCGGAACCGGAGCCGAACCCGTCGTCCGCTTCGTGGAGAAACCGGACCGGGAACGCGCCGAGCAGTTCCTACAGTCAGGTTGCTTCCAGTGGAACGCCGGGATGTTCATCGCCCGGGCCTCGGTCCTGCTCGACGAGCTCGCCGCGCAGATCCCCCCTCTCGCCGCGGGGGTGCGCCGCATCGCGACAGCCCTCGAGGGGCCGAGCGGACAGGAGGTGCTCGAGGAGGTGTGGCCGACCCTCACCAGCATCGCCATCGATCACGCGCTCGCCGAGCCTCTCGCGGCTGCGGGTCGGGTGGCCGTCGTCCCTGCGGACCTGGAATGGGACGACGTCGGTGACTACGCGGCGCTCGCCGGTCAGCTGCGTGCCCGCCCTCCCGTGAACGCCGATGAACAGCCCGAAGCTGACGATGACCTGGTGGTCCTTGGCCGGACGCCCGTGCTGTCCCGGGGTTCCCGGGCCACGGTGTACGGTTCCACGGATCGCCTCGTGGTCCTCGTGGGACTGGACGGGGTGAGCGTGGCCCAGACCGATGACGTCCTGCTGGTCCTCGCCGACGACAGTGCGCAGGACCTCGCACAGGTCGTCGCGGGACTGCCGGAGAAGGGGCTGGGCCACCTGCGCTGAGCATGCGTCTCGGCACCCCGAGACCTCTCGGCGCGACGTCAGGATGGAGAAGGAGCACATGACCCAGGCCGCCGCCACCGCACAGGACCTGCTCGGCCCCGACGGGCTGATCCGCCGCACCCTCGACGCGCACGAGGACGAGCTGATCGGCATCCGGCGCCACCTGCACCGCCATCCCGAGCTCAGCCACGCCGAGTTCGCCACCACCGACTACGTGGCCGCGCAGGTCGAGGCGCTGGGCCTGACCGCGGTGCGGATGCCCCGCACCGGTGCCTACGCCGACATCCCGGGCTCCGACCCGGAGCTGCCGCCGATCGCGCTGCGCGCCGACATGGACGCCCTCGGCATCCCCGAACTGGCCGACGTCCCCTACCGCTCCACCGTGGAGGGTGTCTCCCACGCCTGCGGCCACGACGTGCACATGGCCGCGGTGCTCGGCGCTGCGAAGGCCCTGGTGCGCGTCGCCGCGGACGGCAATCTCCGGCGCACCGTGCGCCTGGTCTTCCAGCCCTCGGAGGAGAAGCACCCCTGCGGCGCGCTGGAGATGATCGGGGAGGGCGTCGCGGACGGGCTCGACTCGATCTTCGCGCTGCACTGCGACCCGGGTGTGGACGTCGGCCACGTGGGCCTGAAGGCCGGCCCGATCACCTCTGCCACCGACCCGGTGCGGATCGAGGTGCACGGCGCCGGCGGGCACACCTCCCGACCCCACCTGACCCAGGACCTGGTGTACGCCATCGGGCAGATCGTCACCCAGCTGCCCGCCGCGCTGAACCGTCGGATGGACCCCCGCTCCGGGGTGAACCTCACCTGGGGCCAGGTCCACGCCGGGAGCGCCTTCAACGCGATCCCCTCCCACGGCGTGCTCGAGGGGACCCTGCGCTGCCTGGACCACGAGGCGTGGGACCGCGCGGAGCAGCTGCTCGAGGAGCTTCTGGCCGATATCGCCCACGTGTGGGGGGTACGCACCGAGGTCCAGCACGACCGCGGCGTCCCCCCGGTCTCCAACGATGCCCTGTCGGTGCGGCTGCTCGAGGATGCCGTCGCCTCCAGCTACGGGCGCGGCGCGATCGACGCGACCCAGCAGTCCCTCGGCGGGGAGGACTTCGCCTGGTACCTCGAGAAGGTCCCCGGGGCGCTCGCGCGGCTCGGCACGCGCACACCGGGCGGACGCACCTACGACCTGCACATGGGCGACTTCACCGTGGATGAGCGCGCCATCGGCATCGGTGCCGCCGTGCTCGCCTCCACCTGCATTGCCCGGGACCAGATGATCGTTCCCTGACCCTCCACGGCCTCCTGGTCCGGCAGGGCAGACCCCTCTGCCCCATCCCGCTTCCCATCGCCCCCACCGGCCCGCTGGTCGGGGAGGGGCCGACGGCGTCATGGCGACGGTTTGATAACGGAACGCGTCCCGGGCGGATTCCGCAGTTCCGAGCGCCCTCCTGCGGGCTAGTATCGGCATCCGATACGACACCGCTGTCGACCCGCCGGGCTCCTCGGCCCGAGCCTCGGCACCCGAAGAATCCCTTCTCGCCGGACCCCTGGAGGACCCCTGTGACCACCCCCATCTCGCGCACTCCTCGCGCCCTGGCCCTCCTCGGTGCCGGCGCTCTCGTCCTCGCCGCGTGCGGCGCCGCCCCGGAGGAGTCCGGCGGCGACGAGGCCGGCGGTGACCACAGCGACTTCAAGGCCTGCATGGTCTCCGACTCCGGCGGCTTCGATGACCGCTCCTTCAACCAGTCCGGTGCCACCGGTCTGCAGATGGCGAAGGACGAGTACGGCGTGCAGACCCAGACGGCGGAGTCGCAGTCCGACTCCGATTACGTGCCCAACATCAACAACCTCGTGCAGTCGGATTGCGACCTGGTGTTCACCGTCGGGTTCCTGTTCGCCCAGACCGTCGCCACCGAGGGGGAGAACAACCCCGACACCGAGTTCGCGATCATCGACTCCACCGCGCAGGACGCCGACGGCAACACCGTCGAGGTGGACAACGTCAAGCCCATCTCCTTCGACACCGCCCAGGCCGCCTACCTCGCCGGGTACGTCGCGGCGGGCACCTCGAAGACCGGGAAGGTCGCCACCTACGGCGGCATGAACATCCCCACCGTCACCATCTTCATGGACGGCTTCGCCGACGGCGTCGCGAAGTACAACGAGGAGCACGACGCGGACGTCGAGCTGCTGGGCTGGGACAAGGAGAACCCCGCCGCGGGCGCCTTCACCGGTGACTTCGACGACCAGACCAAGGGCAAGGCCCTCTCCGACACCTTCTACGACGACGGCGCGGACGTGGTCATGCCGGTCGCCGGCCCCGTGGGCGTCGGCACCATCGCCTCGGCGAAGGAGCGCGACGGCGCCATGGTGATCTGGGTCGACACCGACGGCTACGAGGCCAACGCCGATGACCCCGAGGCGCAGGCCGTCATGCTGACCTCCGTCATGAAGGGCATCTCGAACTCCGTCAACGACGTCACCGGCGCCGCCGCGAACGACGAGTTCGACAACGAGCCCTACGTCGGCACCCTGGAGAACGAGGGCGTGGGCATCGCCCCGTACCATGAGCTGGACTCCGAGGTCCCCCAGGAGATCAAGGACGAGGTCGAGCAGCTGAAGCAGGACATCATCGACGGCACCATCGTCGTGGAGTCCGAGTCCTCGCCCGAGCAGGAGTGACGACGCACGCTTGCTGAGACGAGCGGTCCCCGGGGCAATCCCCCGGGGGCCGCTCGCGTCCGAGATCAGGAGGATCCAGGTGAAGCTGGAACTGCGCGGCATCACGAAGGTGTTCGGCTCCTTCGTCGCCAACGACCACATCGACCTGGTGGTCGAACCCGGGGAGATCCACTCCCTGCTGGGGGAGAACGGCGCCGGCAAGAGCACGCTGATGAACGTGCTGTACGGGCTCTACCGCCCGGACGGCGGCGAGATCCTGCTGGACGACGCGCCCGCCTCCTTCTCCGGCCCCGGGGATGCGATGGCCGCCGGGATCGGCATGGTCCACCAGCACTTCATGCTGGTCCCGCCGTTCACCGTCGCCGAGAACGTGGTGCTCGGTCATGAGCCGACCCGGGGAGGCCTGCTGGACCTCGCCGAGGCCCGCCGCCTGGTCACCGAGATCTCCTCCCGGTTCGGCTTCGAGCTCGACCCCGACGCGGTCGTCGAGGACCTCCCGGTCGGTGCGCAGCAGCGCGTGGAGATCATCAAGGCACTGTCCCGGCGCGCCGAGGTGCTGGTCCTCGACGAACCCACCGCCGTGCTCACCCCGCAGGAGACCGATGAGCTGATGGCGATCATGCGCCAGCTGCGGGACGAGGGCACCTCGATCGTCTTCATCACCCACAAGCTGCGGGAGGTGAAGGCCGTCGCCGACCGCATCACCGTGATCCGCCGCGGGAAGATCGTCGGCACCGCGGAGCCCTCGGCCGACCAGACGGAGCTCGCCTCGCTGATGGTGGGCCGCTCCGTGGCGCTCGACCTCGAGAAATCCCCCGCTGAGCTCGGCGAGGTGGCCCTCACCGTGGAGGACCTCTCCGTCGTCGACGACGCCGGCACGATCCTGCTGGACCGGGTGTCCTTCGAGGTCGCCGCTGGGGAGATCCTCGGCATCGCCGGGGTGCAGGGCAATGGACAGACCGAGCTCACCGAGGCGCTGCTCGGGCTGCAGAAGGGCACCCGCGGGTCCGCGCGCCTCGGCGGGACCGAGCTGGTGGGGCGCACCACGAAGCAGGTGCTGGACGCCGGTGTCGGCTTCGTTCCCGAGGACCGCACCCACGATGCCCTCATCCCCGACTTCACCGTCGCGGAGAACCTGGTCCTCGACCAGCACGACCGTGCCCCCTACGGCTCGGTGCTCGCCTTGCACCCGAAGGCGATCCACGACAACGCCGTCACCCAGGTCGACCAGTACGACGTGCGCACCTCCTCGGTCGACAGCCCTGTCTCCACGCTCTCCGGCGGCAACCAGCAGAAGGTGGTGATGGCGCGCGCGCTCGGACGGGACCTGGCCCTGTTGATCACCTCCCAGCCCACCCGTGGCGTCGACGTCGGCTCCATCGAGTTCCTCCACCGGCGCCTCATCGCTGAGCGTGACGCCGGAACCCCCGTCGTCATCGTCTCCACCGAGCTGGACGAGGTGGCGCAGCTCTCGGACCGGATCGCCGTGATGTACCGCGGGAGGATCCTGGGGATCGTGCCGGGGAACGAGGATCGCGACGTGCTGGGCCTGATGATGGCCGGGTACACCGCCCCCGCCGCCCGGGAGGCCGTCGCCCAGGGTGCCCGCACCACCGATTCCCAGCTCGCCGACCAAGGAGAGATCGCATGAGCGAGACGGCCGAGGCCGGTCAGGCCGTCACCAGCGGTGCGCAGGCGCCCCCTCCACCATCGACCGCGCGGGGTGGTGACTCCAGCGCTTCCCTCGCCCTGCAGATCGCCCGCAGCAACGTGCTGGTCGTCATCCTCGCGTTCATCCTCGCCTTCCTCATCGGATCGCTGCTGATCCTTGTCGCCGACGAGGACGTTCGCGCCTCCTCCGCGTACTTCTTCGCGCGCCCCGGGGACACGATCGCCGCCGGATGGTCCGCCATCACCGAGGCGTACGCGGCGATGTTCCGCGGCGCGGTGTACAACACCAATGCCGACACCGTCTCCGCGGGGCTGCGGCCGCTGACCGAGACCCTCACCGTCGCCACGCCGCTGATCATCGCCTCCGCCGGTATGGCGGTCGGCTTCCGGGCGGGCCTGTTCAACATCGGCGGCACCGGCCAGCTGATCGTCGGCGCCATGGCCGCGGGATACGTCGGCTTCTCGATGAACCTGCCCGCTGGGATCCACCTGATCGCCGCGCTCGTCGCCGGCGTCGTCGCCGGTGGCATCTGGGGCGGCATCGCCGGGTTCCTGAAAGCCTGGCGCGGCGCCAACGAGGTCATCTCGACCATCATGCTGAACTGGATCGCCACCTGGGGGCTCGCCTTCGCGCTGACCACGGTGGCGTTCACCAGCGCCGCATCCAACCAGCCGATCTCCCCACCGGTCGCCGCGAGCGCCCAGATCCCGACGCTGATCCCCGGCACCCGGCTGCACCTGGGCCTCCTGATCGCGCTGCTGTCGCTGGTGTTCCTGTGGTGGCTGATGAGCCGCTCCACCCTCGGGTTCCGCTTCCGCGCCGTCGGCTCCAACCCGCGGGCCGCGGAGGTCGCCGGGATCGACGCGGGCCGCAGCGCCTTCGGGGTCATGCTCACCGCCGGCGCCCTGGTCGGCCTCGCCGGGGCGGTGCACATCCTGGGAACCGAGCACCGCCTCACCGGCGGCATCGCTGGCACCGTCGGCTTCGACGCGATCACCGTGGCACTGCTGGGGCGATCCGGCCCCGTCGGCATCCTGCTCGCCGGCCTGCTGTTCGCCGGCCTCACCACCGGCGGCCGCTTCATGGAGACCACCCAGGGCGTCCCGCTGGACCTCGTGCACGTGCTGCAGGCCCTGGTGGTGCTGCTGATCGCTGCGCCCCCGCTGGTGCGCGCCCTGGTGGGTCTGCGGTTCGTGGACCGGCCGCGGCGTCCGCGCCGTAACCGCCGGAACCGTTCGGATACGCCGGGTGGTCGGCGAAGCGGCGGATCCACCGCCGCCCCCGCGACAGGAGAGCAGGCATGAGCGCGCCCGTCCGTCCCGAGACGAACGACCAGGTGGTCCACCACGACCACGTCGACGAACGCTCCGCCACGTGGTGGCACCTGCCACTGTTCCTCGGCGTGATGGGCGTCTTCGCCCTGCTCGTGTTCGGGTTCGGCGCCCCCGGTGGCGCCACCTCCACGCTGCGGATCGCGACCGAGTCGGATCTGAATCCCGCGAACCTGATCCCGCTGACCCTCGCCTTTCCCACCGGCGCGACCGGCATCGCCCTTGGGGTGGTGTGTCTCGTGATCGCGGCGGTCCTCGGCGTCGTGGCGCTGCGCGCGACCGCCCTGCCCCGGTGGGTGCGCACCGCCATGCTGGTGCTGTTCGGATTCCTGTGGGTGCTGGCATTCCTGGTGTGGGTGGTCTCGAACAACACCATGAACATGATCTCCGTGCTCGCGGCGACCATGGCCCTCGCCGTGCCGCTCGCCTTCGGCGCCCTATCCGGGGTGCTGTCCGAGCGCTCCGGTGTCATCAACATTGCGATCGAGGGACAGCTGATCTTCGGGGCATTCGGGGCGGCGCTGATCGCCTCGGTGACCGGGTCCCCGTGGGCGGGACTGATCGCCGCGCCGATCATGGCCCTCGGCGTCGGCGCGCTGCTGGGGCTGTTCGCGATCGGCAACCAAGTCCAGCAGATCATCGTCGGCGTGGTCCTGAACGTCTTCGCGATCGGCCTGACCGCGTTCTTCCTGGGCACCGTGATGAACCAGGACCCGAGCCGGTTCAACGCCCCGATGCGCCTGCCCAACATCCGCATCCCCGTGCTCGCGGACCTGCCGCTGGTGGGGAGGGCCCTGTTCGACCAGACGATCCTGGTCTACCTGATGCTGATCATCGTGGCGGTGCTGACCGTTGCGCTGTTCCGCACCCGCTGGGGTCTGCACGTGCGCGCCGTCGGTGAGCACCCCAAGGCCGCGGACACCGTGGGCATCAACGTCAACGCCACCCGGTGGCGGAACGTGCTGCTGGGCTCGGCGGTCGCAGGACTCGGTGGCGCGACCCTCACCATCGGCACCGGCGTGGCCTTCGCCGACGAGATGAGCGCCGGCAAGGGCTACATCGCGCTCGCCGCGATGATCCTGGGCCGGTACCACCCGGTGGGTGCGCTCGCTGCGGCCCTGATGTTCGCCTTCGCCGACGCGCTGCAGCAGAACCTCGGGTCGATCTCCGCCTCGGCCGTCGACGGTGCGGGTGTCTCCATCCCCTCCCAGCTGCTGCTGATGCTTCCCTACCTGGTGACACTGTTCGCGGTCGCCGGGGTGGTGGGCCGGGTCCGGGTGCCCGCCGCCAACGGCAAGCCCTACGTGAAGCAGTGACCGGCGCGATGACCATGACCCGAGGAGCGGCGCGATGAACCTGTGGACCCAGGAGACCGAGGAGACTGCGCCGGTCGCGGGCTCGGCTGCGGAACCGCCCAGGGAGCGG
>JAUNUA010000045.1:0-1198 GCA_030538435.1 Brachybacterium sp. | reverse complement strand
GTCGCCTCTCGCGCCTACGCCCCGTACTCGGGGTTCCGGGTCGGCGCGGCCGCCGTGACCGACGACGGACGCGGTGTCACCGGCTGCAACGTGGAGAACGCTGCCTACGGAGTGACGCTCTGCGCCGAATGCGGACTCATCGGCGACCTGATAGCAGGAGGTGGCGGCAAGATCCGGCGGTTCGTGTGCGTCGGCACGCGGGAGGAGGACACGGCGGAGGCCCCGCTCGTGATGCCCTGCGGTCGCTGTCGCCAGCTGCTCGCCGAGCACGCCGCCGCGGACTTCCGGATGCTCTCCCCCCGCGGCGAGATCGACCTCGAGGCCCTGCTCCCGCAGGCCTTCGGCCCGGACAACCTCGGCTGAGACTTCGGCGCCCCGGGCACCCGTCGTCCCAGGCGCGCGTCGTCCCGGGGTACCCGTCGCCCCAGGCCCCCGTCGCCCCAGGTACTCGCCATCCCAGGCACCCATCGCGCCAAGTTCCCACCGCCCCAGGTACCCGTCATTCCGAGCACCCGTCACCCCGGGCCCCCGTAGGATCACAGCGCGGCCCGGCGCTGTGGACCAGCCGAGGCCGCGGATCGTCCGCGCGAAGCCGCACAGAGCACCGAGGAGGGGCAGGCATGCCAGAGCAGTTCGACGCCGTCGACGTGATCCGGACGAAGCGCGACGGGCAGGTGCTCGACGATGCGCGCATCGACTGGGTGATCGATGCCTACACCCGCGGCGTCGTCGCCGAGGAACAGATGGCGGCGCTCGCCATGGCGATCCTCCTGAACGGCATGAACCGGGCTGAGATTTCCTGCTGGACCGATGCCATGATCCGCAGCGGTGAGCGCATGGACTTCTCCACCCTGTCCCGCCCCACGGCCGATAAGCACTCCACCGGCGGGGTGGGGGACAAGATCACCCTGCCGCTCGCGCCGCTGGTCGCGTCCTTCGGTGTCGCGGTGCCGCAGTTGTCCGGCCGCGGCCTCGGGCACACCGGTGGCACCCTCGACAAGCTCGAGGCGATCCCCGGATGGCGCGCGGACCTCACGAACGACCAGATGATGCGACAGCTGGAGGACGTCGGCGCGGTGATCTGCGCGGCCGGCTCCGGCCTCGCCCCCGCGGACAAGAAACTGTACGCACTCCGGGATGTCACCGGCACCGTCGAGGCGATCCCTCTGATCGCCAGCTCGATCATGTCCAAGAAGAT
>JAUNUA010000377.1 GCA_030538435.1 Brachybacterium sp. | reverse complement strand
CAGGACCGCGTCGTGGAGCTCCCCTCCGGGGGGCGCGTCGTGGTGCTGGACTCCAGCGTCCCCGGCGCCGGATACGGCCACCTGGAGGATGCGCAGCTGGACTGGTTGCGAGGTGTGCTCGCCGAACCCGCGCCCGGGGGAGCGGAGGATGGTGGTGCGGGCCGCGGCACCGTGCTGGCGATCCACCACCCGCCGCTCGTCGCCGCGACACCGATGCTGCGGGCACTCGACCTCGACGGGTTGGACGCACTGGCGGAGGTGCTCGAGGGCAGTGATGTGCGGATCGTCCTGTCCGGTCATTACCACCACAGTTTCGACGGTTCGATCGGCGCGGTGCCGGTGCACGTGGTCCCGGGGATCACGAACGTTGTCGATCCCCTGGCGGCGGGCAGGGAGGAGAGGTCCCTGGCGCTCTCCGGGGCGAGCCTGATCGAGATCAACCCCGAGAGCCCGCTACCGGCGATGCGCGCTGCGGACTCCTCGCGCGATGTCCAGTCGGCGTTCTCCTTCGGCGGACGCCGCGATGAGTCCGCGGGGGATGCGGACGGGTTCGTCGCACCGCGCGTGGTCACCTCGGTGTGGCCGAACGGAGGTGACACCGCCGGTCCGGACGGCGGGCCCGACGTGACGCGCCCGGTCTACGCCTTCAGCTCCGAGCAGGTCCAGCAGATCATCGACACCGCAGGCAGGTAGGGGCGTCGCGGCCTGGGCCTGCGGCGCGGCCGGCCGCCGCCCCATCGGCGCCAGGTCCCCGATCTCCACCCCGGCCTCTGGCGCGTTCCGGTTCTCCACCCCGGTGTCCCACCACGCCGAAAAGGCAGAAGGTCGGCTCATCCCCGCGGAGTTAGCGCGAGTTCTGACCTTTCGCGGTCGGTGCGTGGGTGTGGGCCCGAATGTCAGCTCCGCCGTGCTAGGTGGACCTGCCCCCTATCTCCACCCTGCTGGCGCCGCGCCTTGTCGCGTTCTTCGTCCGCCCCGCCGGCGTCGACTCTGCATTAAACGGCGTCTGGCGGCACGCCACCTGCACATGGGCGGGTCCCGTGCTCCTGTGCGCCGTTACGTGCAGATGGGCGTAGGCGAGGATGCATACTGCGGCCGTGATTTACGCGCCAGCAGCCCACGCCCTGGGGGTCCAGACGCCGAGAGGTCAGAAAACGTGCTCATCCCTGTGGAATGAGCATGCCTTCTGACCTCTCGCGGCGGGTACAGCGCGCTGCGTACGCGGTGCTCGCGGGGCGGGGCGCTACGGGTGCGGGTTCGTCAGTAGATGACGCTGCCGGGAAGGGTGCCGCGCCCGGTGTGACGGTACGAGACGGTCGCGACGGGGCGCGCGGCGTGGAGGTCGTTCTTGCGGCGAGCGGCAGAGCCCAGAGCGGTGCGGATGATGCGGGCGGCGCGGTTCTTCAGTGCAGTCATGGTGATCCCCTCAAAGTTTGTGTGATGGTGCGGTGTAGGTCAGTGGCCGACATCCACGCCCGGGGCTCTCCGCTGCGTCTCCCGCGCTGCGCGGGGACCGGATCCGGACGGTGTCAAGGCTTCTGACATCGACCATTCTGCATCCCTCGATCGGAGGTCACAAGGGAATAACGCGCCAGCGTTGCCAGCTTCACAGGTGCCGGGCCGGGACCGATCGCCGCTCGGTACTCCGAAGTGGCGGGCCGGGACCGATCGCCGCTAGGTACTC
>JAUNUA010000376.1 GCA_030538435.1 Brachybacterium sp. | reverse complement strand
TGAGGCGGACCGACGGCGGCGCGGGCCGGCCGCGGCACGGGCCGGACGGCCTCCGCCGGGGCAGCTCAGGAGCGGCGGTCGACCACGGCGTCGGCGAAGGCGATCAGCGCAGACTTCACGGTGGACTCCGGAAGGTCCGCCACAGCCTGCTTGGCCGACTCCGCCCAGTCGTGGGCGACCTGCCAGGAGCGCGCGGTGACCGGGTGCGCGACCACGGCCGCCACCGCCTCGGCCAGAGACTCGTCGGAGCTGAGGTCGCCGTCGACCAGAGCCAGCACCTTCACCGCCTCCTGGTCTCCGGAGGCCGCGGCCTCACGGAGCAGCAGGACCGGCAGGGTGGGCACGCCCTCCCGCAGGTCGGTGCCCGGGGTCTTGCCGGAGACCTCCGAGTCGGCGGTGACGTCGATGACGTCGTCGGCGAGCTGGAAGGCGACCCCGACGGCCTCGCCGTAGGCCTCGACCTGCTCGACGGTGGTCTCGGGGCACCCTCCGAAGTGTGCGCCCAGCCGCGCTGCGGCGGCCAGCAACGAGCCTGTCTTGTCGGCGATGACCTGCAGGTAGTGCGACTTGGGGTCCTCGTCGCCCTGCGGGCCGACGGTCTCGTGGAGCTGACCCAGGACCAGCCGCTCGAACGTCTCCGCCTGCACGCGCGTGCCCTCGAGGCCCAGGGTGGACATCTGCTGCGAGGCGCGGGCGAGGATCATATCCCCGGTCAGGATGGCCACCGAGTTCCCCCACACCTCGTGGGCGGCGGGAGCCCCGCGCCGCACGGGGGCGGAGTCCATCACGTCGTCGTGGTAGAGCGTGGCCAGATGCGTCATCTCCATCACGGCCGCGGCCTGGCGGACGCTGGCGTCCGGGCCGTCGCCGAGCAGAGAGGTGAGCACGGTCAGCAGCGGGCGCACACGCTTGCCGCCGGCCTCGGCCAGGTGCCGGGCCGCGGAATGGGTGAGCTCGTCGGCGCTGGAGAGTCCGGCGAGCAGGCGCTCCTCGACGTCGGCGAGCGCGCGGACCACCGTGGGTGCGATCTCGGCGTCGTCGGCGATGGCGTCGAACCCGGGGGGCAGGCTCAGCGACGGCGTGCGGGCTGCTGCGTCAGTCATCGTGGACCAGCCTATCGAGCTTCGCCGCCGGCCGGCTTCACGGCGTGATGGATCGCCACGATGCCGCCGGAGAGGTTGCGGTAGCGCACCCGTTCGAAGCCGACTGCGGCGATCTCCGCGGCCAGCTCGTCCTGGTCGGGCCAGGCGCGGATGGACTCCGCCAGGTAGACGTAGGCCTCGGGGTTGGAGGACACCGCGCGGGCCGCCGCGGGCAGGGCGCGCATCAGGTACTCGTTGTAGACGACGTTGAACGGGCGGAAGGTCGGGTCGGAGAACTCCATCACTGCGAGTCGGCCGCCGGGTCGGGTCACACGCAGCATCTCCGCCAGTCCGCGACGGTGGTCGACGATGTTGCGCAGGCCGAAGGAGATGGTCACCGCGTCGAAGCTGTCGTCCTGGAAGGGGAGGTCGGTGGCGTCACCCTCCACGAAGGTCATATCGGGGCGACGACGTCGTCCGACCTCGAGCATGCCGTCGGAGAAGTCGCAGGCCACGGCCTCGATCCCGGCGTCGTGGAACGGCTCCGTGGAGGTCCCGGTGCCGGCGGCGAGATCGAGCAGCCGCTCTCCCGGGCGCATGTCG
>JAUNUA010000044.1 GCA_030538435.1 Brachybacterium sp. | reverse complement strand
GACCTGCGACCGCGGGCATCGCGCGCAGGAGGTAGCGCTCGTAGACCCGGCGGAACAGCGGGAGCGTGGGGGTCGAGAACTCGCAGACGACGATGACCCCGCCCGGCCGAACCACGCGGACCATCTCCGCCAGCCCCGCGCGCGGATCGTGGATGTTCCGCAGGGCGAAGGAGATCGCGACACCGTCGAAGGAGTCGTCGGCGTACGGGAGGTGTTCGGCGTCCCCACCCACGAAGGGGATGGCGGGTTGGCGCCGGCGGCCCTCCCTCATCATTCCGAGCGAGAAGTCGGTGGCGACAGCGCTCAGACCGGCGGCTCGCAGTGCGGCGGTGGAGGTCCCGGTGCCCGCGGCGAGGTCCAGGACGGTCGACCCGGGCGTCAGCTCGAGCGCGTCGACCATCGCGCGGCGCCACCGTCGGACCTGCCCCAGTGCCGCGATGTCGTTCATCAGGTCGTACCGTCGCGCGACTGCGTCGAACATGCCCGCGACGTCGTAGGGCTGCTTGTCGAGGTCCGCGCGCGTCATGGTCCGATCCTGCCAGAGTTCTCCGCTGACCCCGGACAGCACGACCGTGATCCGGCCGGGCAGGGCACGATGGGGTACGAGCCCACCGGACCCGATCACCCAGGAGCCCCCATGAGCGCCACCTCCACCGTGACCATCCCGAAGGATCTGCTCCCAGCCGACGGCCGGTTCGGCGCTGGTCCGTCCCGGGTGCGGGACGCCCAGCTGCATGCCCTTGCCGGGACCGGTCACCAGCTGCTGGGAACCTCGCACCGTCAGCGCCCTGTGAAAGCTCTGGTCGGTCGCGTGCGTGAGGGGCTCACGCAGCTGTTCGACCTGCCCGAGGGTCACGAGATCGTGCTCGGCGTCGGCGGGGCTACGGCCTTCTGGGACGTGGCCGCCCTGGGCCTGATCCGTGATCGCTCGCAGCACGTGGTGCACGGAGAGTTCTCCTCGAAGTTTGCGACGGAGGCGGATCGGGCCCCGCATCTCGGCGCCCCATCGATCGTCCGCGCTGATCCCGGGGCGCGGGCGATCCCCCGCTTCGAGGCCGACATCGATGCGTATGCCTGGCCGCAGAACGAGACGTCGACCGGGGTCATGTCTCCTGTCGGGCGGCCGGATGGGGTGGGCTCGGATCAGCTCACCCTGGTCGATGCGACCTCGGCCGCCGGGGGCATCCTGGTCGACGTCGGCGAGGTCGATGCCTACTACTTCGCGCCGCAGAAGTGCTTCGCCTCCGATGGAGGGCTGTGGATCGCCGCGCTCTCGCCTGCCGCGGTGGCCCGGGCGGAGGAGCTCGCGGCCGCGGACCGCTGGATTCCCGAGTTCTTGTCGCTGACCACTGCGATTGCGAACTCCCGCAAGGATCAGACGCTGAACACCCCGGCGATCGCCACCCTGGTGCTCCTCGCCGAGCAGATCGACTGGCTGCTCGAGCAGGGGGGTCTGCCGTTCGCGGATGCGCGGACCCGCTCCACCTCGGGTCTGCTGCACGCCTGGGCTGAGCGGCGGGAGGAGACCTCCCTGTTCGTCGGAGAGGCGGACGCGCGGTCCCAGGTCGTCACCACCATCGACCTGGACGAGTCGGTCGACGGTCCGGTCCTCACCAGGATCCTCCGCGAGAACGGCGTGGTGGACATCGACCCCTACCGCAAGCTCGGGCGCAATCAGTTGCGGGTGGCTACCTTCCCCGCGGTGCCGGAGGAGGATGTCCGTGCGCTGATCGCGTGCCTGGACTTCGTCATGGACGAGCTGCGGTAGGCCCGTTGTCGGCCTCGGCGGACCCGACGACCCCGGCGGACCCATCGGCCGGTGCTCGATCAGCGGCGCCGGCAGGCTCCGCCACGAGGACCTCCCAGAGGACATCGGTCGCCTCACGCAGGCGCTCCAGACGCTCCTCGTCGAGAGATTCCAGGCGTTCGCGCAGCCACTGCTCCCGCTCCTCCCGGGCCGTGACCACCACGGCCTCCCCGCGCGCGGTGAGCGAGACCAGCACCTGCCGACCGTCCTCCGGGTGGGCCCGGCGGCGCACGTGCCCGGTCTCCTCCAGGCGTCCGATCATGCGGGTCATCACCGGGGGGCTCACACGCTCGAACGCCGCCAACCGGCCCGGCGGGGCATCCCCCTCCCTCTGGAGGTAGGCAAGCACCGAGTACTGCGAGGCCGTGACGTCCTCAGAGGCGGTGCGCTGTCGCAGCAGCCGGGAGGAGACCAGCAGGGCGCGCCGCAGATCCTGGGCCACGTCGTGCAGGAGCTCCTCCCGGTCCGAGGTCATGCGAACAGACCCTCGATCGCCTCACGGGCGAAGTACAGGACGAACAGCGTCGCGACCACGTACATCAGCCAGTGCACCTCGCGGAACCGTCCGCGGATCATCTTGATGACGACGTAGGTCACGAAGCCCGCGCCCATGCCGACCGTGATCGAGTACGCGAAGGGCATCAGGATGATGGTGAGGAAGGCGGGGAACGCCTTGTCGGGGTCGGTGAAGTCGATGTCGGTCACCTGGGTCATCATCAAAAAGCCCACCATCACCAGGGCCGGGGTCGCCGCTTCGTACGGGACCATCGCGACCAGCGGGGACAGGAACACCGCGGCGAGGAAGCACAGGCCGGTGACGATGGAGGCGAGGCCCGTGCGGGCCCCCTCCCCCACCCCGGAAGCGGACTCGGCGTAACTGGTGTTGGAGCTGACTCCTCCGATGCCGCCGGCGACCGCCGCCAGGGAGTCCACCAGCAGGATCCGCTGGGAGTGCGGCATGTCGCCGTCCTTCAGCAGTCCACCCTCTGCGGCGACGGCGACCATGGTGCCCATGGTGTCGAAGAAGTCCGCGAGCAGCAGGGAGAAGACGATCACCAGGGCGCCGACCACGCCGATCGCGGTGAATCCGCCGATCGGATCGACGGTGAAGAGGGTCGCGAAGTCGGGCATCTGCACGATGGAGCCGCTGATGGCGGGGACGTTCAGGCTCCAGCCGTAGGGGTTCTCCGGGGCGTAGGTGCCGTCGGAGTACGCACCGAGGCGCAGGACTGCCTCGAGGACGATGGCGAGGACCGTGCCCCCGATGATCGAGATGAGGATCGCGCCGGGGACCCGCCGCACCCACAGCACGATCATCAGCAGCAGGCCGGCGACGAACACGAAGCTCGGCCATCCCACGAGCGCCCCGTCGTTGCCGAGCTGTACGGGAGTGGCTGCCGCGTGCGTTACGAAGCGGGCGTTGAACAGGCCGACGAAGGCGATGAACAGTCCGAGGCCCACCCCGATGGCAGTCTTCAGGAAGTCCGGGACGGCGCGGAACACTGCACGGCGCAGACCCGTGAGAACGAGGACGAAGATCAGGAGGCCCTCGATCACGACGAGACCCATGGCGCCCGCCCAGGTCATGCCGGGCAGCGAGACCACCGAGTAGGCGAGGTAGGCGTTCAGGCCGAGCCCTGTCGCCAGCGCCAGGGGGAACTTCGCCCAGGTGCCCATCACGATGCTCATCAGGCCCCCGATGAGGGCGGTCGCCGCGGCCACGGCGGGCAGGTTCGGTTCGGTTCCCCCGCCCAGGTACATGCCGGTGGAGTCCGGGACCGTTCCGATGATCAGCGGGTTCAGCACCACGATGTAGCACATGGCGAAGAAGGTGACCAAGCCGCCTCGGATCTCCCGTGAGACGGTCGATCCGCGCTCGGAGATGTGGAAGTACCGGTTCAGGGCAGAGGGATGCGACTCGGCCGTTGCCGAGGAGGAGGGAGCCGACATGGATCGCATCGTATCGCTCGCGAGCGGGCCCTGCCCGGGGCGGACGGTCCGCGGGATACGCGGGGTGACGCGTGGCGCTCGAGCGCCCGGTGAACGGGGGTCGTCTTCTCAGCCGTCCCGGCGCTGCAGGCGCGCGCGGTTCGCCTGGATGTAGCGGTAGTAGTCGGCGAGCTCGAGCCCGGCAGCCGCTTCTTCGTCGAGGACCACCTGAACATGCGGGTGGTGCTGCAGGATCGTCGCGGGCCAGCGGGCACTGACCGGGCCCTCCACCATGTGCGCGACGGCCTCCGCCTTGGCCTCGCCCGTCGCGGTGAGCACGATGCGACGGGCCTCGCGGATCGTCCCCAGGCCCTGGGTGAGGACGTGCACCGGGACCTCGTCCTCGCTGTCGAAGAAGCGGGCGTTGTCCTGCACGGTCTGCTCGGTGAGGGTCTTCACCCGGGTGCGGGACGCGAAGGAACTGGCCGGTTCGTTGAAGCCGATGTGCCCGGACGCGCCGATCCCGAGGATCTGCAGGTCCACGCCCCCGACCCCGGCGATCGCCGCGTCGTACCGCTCGGCCTCGGCAGCCGGGTCCGGCGCCTCGCCGTCCGGGGAGAGCACGAGGTCGTCCATGATGTCGATGTGCGAGGTGAACTCCTCACGGATGGTCCGGTAGTAGCTCTGGGCGTCCGTCCGGGGCAGCCCCACGTACTCATCGAGCAGGAACGCGCGGGCCCGCGCAAAGCTAAGACCTTCCTCCCGGTGGCGGCGGATCAGCTCCCGGTAGGCGAGCACCGGTGAGGAGCCGGTCGCCAGTCCCAGGGTGATGCCCTCCGGGCCTGCTGAGCGGACGGCCTCGTCGAACCGTGCGGCGACCACCCCGGCCGCGGTCTCCGGTGTCTCCTCGATAATGATCTCCACGGAACCCTCCTCCACTAGCTGCGCGAACATGATCGTTATGACCACGTAACGATCATGCTATGCCATATTACCGTGGTGGAGGGACAGGCGTCCGGGTGCGCGACCCGGACGAGAATGGGCGCGGCGCCCGACCCGGGTGATAACCGGGATGCGGGCGCCGCGCCCAACGACAGCGGGTCAGGGGGTCACGTCTTCGGGGTGGCCCCTGCAGCGATCTCGCAGGAGCGGCGCGGGTCGGTGGACTCCGGGATGCCGATGATGTCGCGGCGACCGATCAGATCGGTCATCCAGCCCGAGAGGACACCGAGCTTCCGATCGAGGCCCGGCATCGCGTACACGTGGTAGGCGCGTGCCGAGAACCAGGCCGGGAAGCCCTTCAGCTCGATCGTGCGGTCTCCGAGGAACACGGTGCCGACGCCCTTGTAGAGACCGAGCGTGGCCATGGTGCCGAGGTTCTTGTGGTAGTAGTCCACGAGCGGTCGACCCTCGATGGCGCGGGCGAGGTTGCCGGCGATCCGCTTGCCCTGGCGCACGGCGTGCTGGGCGTTCGGCGGGCACACCTTGCCCTCACCGGCGGCGAGGTCGGGGACGGTGGTGCAGTCACCGCCGGCGAAGACTGCCTCGAGGGGTCCGTTCTCGCCCTTGACGCGCAGGTCGGCCAGGCAGTCCAGGCGCCCGGTCTGGTTCAGCGGGAGGTCGGACTCGGCGAGCACCGGGTTCGGCTTCACCCCGGCGGTCCAGACGATGAGGTCGGATTCGAACTCGTCGCCATCGCTGGTCTTGACGACCCCGCCCTCGCAGGAGTTCAGGAAGGTCTCGAGCTTGACCTCGATGCCGCGCTCGCGCATGGACCCGAGCGCCCAGATGGCCATGTCCTCGCTGACCTCGGGGAGGATGCGGCCCATGGCCTCGACGAGCACGAAGCGGACGTCGGAGGCGTGGAGGTCGGGGTAGTACCGCAGTGCGTCCCGGACCATGTCCTCGCACTCGGCGATCCCTTCGGCGCCGGCGAAGCCACCGCCGATGAAGGTGAAGGTGAGCAGGCGCTTGCGCAGCTCCGGATCGGTGGTGGAGGCCGCTTCGGCGAGGTTGTGGAGGATCTTGTCGCGCACGGCGACCGCTTCCTCGATCCACTTCAGACCGATCGCGGTCTCGGCGAGTCCGGGGATGGGGAGGGTGCGCGGCACAGCGCCGAGACCCACGACGAGGTAGTCGTAGTCGATGTCGATCTGCGTGCCGTCCTCGGTCTCCACGACGACCGTGCGGTCCTCATGGCGGATCGAGGAGACGGAGCCGGTGACCACCTTGGTCCCGGGCAGCATCTTGCGCAGCGGCGCGAGGGCGTTGCGCGGGGCGACGCTGCCGGCGCCGACCTCGGGGAGGAACGGCTGGTACGTCATGTACGGGCGGGAGTCGACCATGGTGATGGCGACTGCGTCGCCCAGGGTCTTGCGCAGCTCGCCGGCTGCGGTGAGCCCGAGGGAACCGCCCCCGAGGATCAGGACGTGCGGGGTTCCGCTGGTGGTGGTGTTCATGGGCCCAGCGTATGCGGTCGCGGTGATGTGCTCAAAAAACCGTCGTCACGATCACGCCGTCGTCGGGGGTCCGTCCATGAGGCTGAGTGCGATGCCGTCGAGGATGTCGTGCTCGCTGCTCCAGGCGGTGGAGAGGCCCGCACCAGCGTTATCGGCGAGGCGCATCAGGACCCGCTCCCAGATGAGGGCGCCGGCCCCGATCACGTCGACCCTGCCGGGGTGGATGATGCTGAGCGCGGATCGCTCCTGTGTGCTCAGATGCAGGACGCGCCGGCAGGTGGCGATGAGGGTCTCGATCCCCAGCTCGGCACCATGGGCTATATCGGGCTGGTACTCGGTGAGCCCGAGCGCCAGCGCAGTGATGGTGGTGACGGTGCCGCCGACACCCACGACCGCCCGTGCGGAGGAGAGGTCGACCGCCGCGGAGGCCTCGTCGAGCAGCGCGTCGATGTCGGCGCGTGCGGCGTCGACCTCGGCCGGGGTGGGCGGGTCGGTGCGGAGGTGGCGCTCGGTGAGACGGACCGAGCCGATGTCCTCGCTGATGCGGGCGTCGGGCTCGTCGCGGCCGAGCACGAGCTCGGTGGAGCCGCCGCCGATGTCGACGACGAGGGCCGCGCCGTCAAGCTCCGCGAGCGCGGGGATGGTGCTGACCGCGCCGCGGAAGGAGAGCGCGGCCTCGTCGGCCCCGGTGATCACCTCGGGGGTGATGCCGAGGATCTCCTGGACCCCGGAGATGAACTCTGCGCGGTTCTCGGCGTCACGGGTGGCGCTGGTGGCACCGAAGCGGATGCGGTCGGCGCCGTGATGGTCGATGAGGCGGGCGTAGCGCCGGGTGGCGTCCAGTGTGCGGTCGATGGCAGCGGGATCGAAGCGGCCGGTGCGGTCGACGCCGTAGCCGAGGCGCACGATCTCCATGTGGCGCTCGAGGTCGACGAGCTGCCCGGTGTCATCGTCGCGGCGGGCGATCAGCAGGCGGATCGAGTTGGTGCCGCAGTCGATGGCGGCGACAGGTGCTGGGCTCATGAGGAGATCTCCGCCTCCTGCTCCTCGCAGCGGCAGGTGCTGAGGGAGGCGGTCTGCTCGACCTCGGCGAGGACGAGGTCGCCGATGGGGTTCAGGCCGGTGCCCTCGGCGAGGGCATGGCCGGCCAGAGAGTGCAGGCATTTCACGCGGGTGGGCATACCGCCGGCGCTGACATCGGCGATCTCCTCGGCCTCGCCGAGTTCCGCGCGGCGCGCGAGGTAGCGCCGGTGCGCGGCCGCGTAGGCCGCGGCGAGCTCCGGGTCCTCGCCGAGTCGGTCGGTGAGCTCGGCCATCCGCCCGGAGGCCTCCAGGCGGGACATCGCGGCGACCAGCGCGGGGAGGGTCAGGTACAGCGAGGTGGGGAACGGCGTCCCGTCCTCCAGTCGCGGTGCGGTGCGGACCACGGCCGGGCGGCCACAGGCGCAGCGCCGGGCGATGGAGTGGACGCCGCGGATCGGGCGTCCGAGCTGCTCGCGCATCGCTGTGAGGTCCTCATCCGTGGCGGGGGTCTCGTACGGCAGGGGCGGGATGGTGCTCACTCGGCGGGGTCCTGATCCTCGGGCTGCTCCCCGGCGGGGATGTCGTCGGGCTGCACGGTGCTGGCCCCCTCGACGCTGCCCCACAGGGTGGTGAACCAGTCGTCGCGGGTTGCCTGCTCGGCCTGCTGCTGGTCCTCGGTGAGGGGGACGTCGGCGCCGGTGGTGTCGGTCAAGCGGTACTGGGTCTCCCCCGGCATGGCGAACAGAAGGCGCTCGCGGGCCTGGGCGGCGACGAAGGTGGGGTCATCCCAGCGGGCAACCTCCGCCTCGAGATCCTGGACGTCGCTGCGCTGCTGCTCGACCTGCTGCTGCAGGGCGGTCAGCTCCTGGTGCTGGGTGACGTAGGCGTTCAGGGTGGGCACGAGGGCAGCGAGGGACACCACGATCACGGCCACGAGGATCAGGCTTCGCCGGGTGATGCCCCACACCGGTGGGGTGTCGTGGCCTGCCGGGATCGGGGGTCTGCTGCGGGGGCGGGCGGCGTCGGCGGGGCGTCGGCCGCGGGGCGCTGCGGTCGCGCCGCCCGATGGCGCTCGTCGGGAGCCGCTCCTCGGGGCGCTACGGGCCGGTCGAGACGCGGCGACCGGGCGCCGCGCGGATCGCGGGGCGCCCGGTCGTCGTGCATGCATGCTGTCAGGCTATCGGGGTCAGGCGGAGAAACGCGGGAAGGCGGCGGCGCCCGCGTACACGGCGGCGTCCCCCAGCTCCTCCTCGATGCGCAGCAGCTGGTTGTACTTGTTGACGCGCTCACCGCGGGCGGGCGCGCCGGACTTGATCTGACCGCAGTTGGTCGCGACAGCGAGGTCCGCAATGGTCGTGTCCTCGGTCTCACCGGAGCGGTGGGACATCATCGAGCGGAAGCCGTTCTGGGTGGCGAGGGACACGGCGTCGAGGGTCTCGGTGAGCGAGCCGATCTGGTTGACCTTCACCAGCAGCGCGTTCGCTGCCTTCTCATCGATGCCGCGCTGGAGGCGCTCCGGATTGGTGACGAACAGGTCGTCGCCCACGAGCTGGACCTGCGTGCCGAGGCGCTCGGTCATGGCGGTCCAGCCTGCCCAGTCCTCCTCGTCCAGCGGGTCCTCGATGGACACCAGCGGGTAGGACTCGACCAGCTCCGCGTAGTAGTCGATCATCTGCTCGGCGGTGCGCTGCTCTCCTTCGAAGGTGTAGGAGCCACCCTCGAAGAACTCGGAGGCCGCGACGTCCAGCGCCAGGGCGACTTCGGAGCCGGCGGTGTAGCCGGCCTTCCCGATGGCCTCGACGATCAGGTCCAGGGCCTCGCGGTTGGAGGCGAGGTTCGGGGCGAACCCGCCCTCGTCGCCGAGACCGGTCGCGAGACCGCGGTCCTTCAGCACGGCCTTCAGTGCGTGGTACACCTCGGCGCCCATGCGGACGGCTTCGGAGTAGGTGGGGGCGCCGATCGGGGCGATCATGAACTCCTGGATGTCGACGTTGGAGTCCGCGTGGGAGCCACCGTTCAGGATGTTCATCATGGGCACGGGCAGGACGTGCGCGTTGGCGCCGCCGACGTAGCGGTACAGCGGCAGGTCCGCGGACTTCGCGGCGGCGTGGGCGACCGCCAGTGACACACCGAGGATGGCGTTGGCGCCGAAGGTGCCCTTGTTGTCCGAGCCGTCGGCCTCGATCATCGCCAGGTCGATGCGCCGCTGGTCCTCGGCGTCGACCCCGATCAGGTGCTCTTCGATGTCCTTGATGACAGCGGCGACGGCGCCCTGCACGCCCTTGCCGAGGTAGCGACCCTTGTCGCCGTCGCGGCGCTCGACCGCCTCGAACTGGCCGGTGGAGGCGCCCGAGGGGACCTGGGCACGAGCGAAGGTGTCGTCGTCGAGCAGGACCTCGACCTCGACGGTCGGGTTGCCGCGGGAGTCGAGGATCTCGCGCGAGTTGAGAGCGACGATCATGGCCATGTGTGCATCTCCTTCATCAGGATTGACTGCGGCCGCGGATCTCGGCGACCGACGGCACGATTCTAGAACGCCCGCGGGATCCACCCCAGGGGCCATTCAGCCCGGAGGGGCCGGGGGGTACGGTCGCGCCGGGTCGCGGGCGAGCCGGGTGAGGAGGCTGCGCACCACCGATTCGGGATCGACGTCACGGGCCTCGGCTGCAATGACCAGGTCGAGCAGCCCGAGCGCAAGAGCTCCCTCCTCCAGATCCGCGGCGATATCGCCAGCACGGTCTCGCAGGGAGTCGAGGTTCCCGGCGGCGCGGGCACGATGGACGATCTTGGCGGCGCGCTGCAGGGCGGGCAGCTCCCGGGGTATCCCGTCGAACAGTCCCTTCTCCGGGCTCTCGACGGCCTTCACCGCGTGCCACTGGCGGATGATCGCCTCGACGTCCTCGAGTCGCTCGCCATCGCTTTCGCTGTGGCGCGGGCCGAACACGTGGGGGTTGCGGCGCTCCATCTTGGTGTTGAGCGCGCGCGCGACGTCGTCGATGTCGAAGCGGCGCTCCGGGACGGCGTCCTCGGCGACGCGGGCGTGGAAGACGAGCTGGAAGAGCAGGTCACCGAGCTCATCGGCCAGAGCGCGAGGCGGGTGGGCTGCGGGGTCCTCGATCACCTCGAGGGTCTCGTGGGTCTCCTCCAGCAGGTACCGCGCGAGGGTGGCGTGGGTCTGCCCGGCGCTCCAGGCATCGCCGCCGTCGGCGCGCAGGCGATCCATGATCTCCACGGCCTCCAGCAGCGCGGCGCCCTTGCGCGTCGGTGCCGTCTGCAGCACGGTGACATCCTCCTCATGGGCGCCGGCGGAGGGCAGTGCGGCCCGCAGCAGCTCGCGCGCCCCGGCCAGATGGGCGCGGTCGCACAGCCACGCCCCCTGACCGACGGCGAGGATCCCCCGCAGCGCTCCGAGGACCGCTTCGGTGCTCGGAGCCTCGCCGAGGGCGACCACCGGGGCGTGCTGCTCGGTGAGCGCCCTTTCCCAGGCGGCATCGGAGGTCGTGACGATGACTCCGTCGGCCGCCCGCAGCGCGTCCCAGGCACGCGCGCCCAGCAGCCCGACGGGTTCCGTCGGATCCACGGGGACGAGCACCGCGCGCGTGGTGATCACGAGGGCCCTGCCGCAGGGGCGTTCCGCCCGGTGAGGTCCTCCAGCACGGTCCGGGCCCAGGCGAGGAGCTCGTGGTCGCGCAGTTCCGCTCCCCCGATGCCGCCGCTCCGGGGGCGCGGCAGCAGGACCTGTCGCAGGGCGGGCTTGAACATGGCGCCCGGGTGCAGGCGGGAGATCCGCATCGCCACCGAATCGGGCGGTTCGATGTGCGCGAAGCGCACCATCTTCCCCTGCCCCTGCACCTCGTCGAGGCCGGCCTCGCGGACCTCCAGGCGGAACCGGGCGACGTCTAGGAGCACCTCGACCGGGGGCGGAGGGGTGCCGTAGCGGTCGGTGAGCTCGGCACGGACCTCGTCGATGGTTGCGTGGTCCTCCGCGCCGGAGAGCTTGGCGTACGCCTCCAGTCGCAGACGCTCCGAGCCGATGTAGTCGTGGGGGATATGTGCGTCCAGCGGCAGCTCGATGCGCACCTCCTTGGTGGGGGCGCCACCCTCACCCTTGTAGGCGCTGACGGCCTCCCCGACCATCCGTACGTACAGGTCGAAGCCGACTCCGGCGATGTGCCCGGACTGCTCCCCACCCAGCAGGTTCCCGGCGCCGCGGATCTCCAGGTCCTTCATGGCTACCTGCATGCCGGCACCGAGGTCGGTGTGGGTGGCCAGCGTCGTCAACCGGTCGTGGGCGGTCTCGGTGAGGGGCTTCGTCGCGGGATACAGGAAATAGGCGTAGGCCCGTTCGGAGCTGCGGCCCACGCGGCCGCGCAGCTGATGCAGCTGGGAGAGGCCGAAGCGGTCCGCGTTCTGCACGATGAGGGTGTTGGCGTTGGCGATGTCGAGCCCCGTCTCGACGATGGTGGTGCACACCAGCACGTCGAACCGCTTCTCCCAGAAGTCGACGATGACGCGCTCCAGCTGGTGCTCGTTCATCTTGCCGTGAGCGACCTCGACGCGGGCATCCGGCACCAGCTCCCGCAGGTGTGCCGCGGTGCGGTCGATGTCCTCCACCCGGTTGTGGATGAAGAACACCTGGCCCTCGCGCAGCAGCTCCCGGCGGATGGCGGCGGTGATCTGCTGGTCGTCCTCCGCGCCGACGTAGGTGAGCACCGGGTGGCGCTCCTCCGGCGGGGTGGCGAGGGTCGACATCTCCCGTATCCCGGTGACGGCCATTTCCAGGGTGCGCGGGATGGGGGTGGCGGACATGGACAGGACGTCGACGTCGGTGCGCAGGGCCTTCAGCGTCTCCTTGTGCTCGACGCCGAATCGCTGCTCCTCGTCGACGACGATCAGGCCCAGATCCTTGAACCGCACCTGGCCGGTGAGCAGGCGGTGGGTGCCGATGACCACGTCCACGCTGCCGTCGCGGAGCCCCTCGATGGTGCGTTCGGAATCGGCGGGGCTCTGGAAGCGGGAGAGCGCACGGACGGTGACCGGAAATCCGGTGAAGCGTTCGGTGAAGGTCTCCAGGTGCTGCTGTGCGAGCAGGGTGGTGGGGGCGAGCACGGCGACCTGCTTGCCGTCCTGCACGGCCTTGAAGGCCGCGCGGACCGCGATCTCTGTCTTCCCGTAGCCGACGTCACCGCAGATCAGCCGGTCCATCGGGACGGGCTTCTGCATGTCGGCCTTCACCTCGTCGATGGTGGAGAGCTGATCGGGGGTCTCCACGTACTCGAAGGAGTCCTCCAGCTCGCGCTGCCACGGGGTGTCGGGACCGAAGGCGTACCCGGGTGCCTGCTGGCGCGCGGAGTAGAGGCGCACCAGCTCCTCGGCGATCTCGCGGATCGCCTTGCGGGCGCGGGACTTGGTCTTGGACCAGTCGGAACCGCCCATCTTGTTGACGCTCGGCGCTTCCCCGCCGACGTACTTGGTGACCTGGTCCAGCTGGTCGCTCGGGACGTACAGCCGGTCGCCGGGGCGTCCCCGCTTGGACGGGGCGTACTCGATGACCAGGTATTCGCGGGTGGCGCGCTTGGTGCCGGCCCCGACGGTGCGGCTGGTCATCTCGACGAACTGGCCGACGCCGTGCTGGGTGTGGACGACGTAGTCCCCCGGCCGCAGCTGCAGGGGGTCCACGACGTTCCGGCGGCGGGAGGGGATGCGCCGCTCGGCGGCACGGCGCGTCCCGGACTTGCCGGTGAGGTCGCGCTCGGCGACCACCGCGATGCGGGAGTCCTCGTCGAGGAAGCCGTCGGCGAAGGGACCGACGGTGACCAGGGCCTCCCCCGGTGCGGGCGGCGCCTCCAGGGGCGCCTCGAAGCGCGCGGGCAGGCCCGCCTCGCGGAGGTTCTCTGCGACGTGGCGGGCGCTGCCGGGCCCGGCCATCGTGACCACGACGCGCCAGCCGTCGGTGCGCCGGCGCTCGAGGTCGGCGGCCGCGGCGGCGGGCTTGCCGCCGTATCCGGGCAGGGCTGTGGCGGACGCGGTGATGTCGGTGTCCTCGGCGAGACCGAAGGGGGCCAGGCTGATCCAGCGGTCGGAGCGGGCGCGGGCGTGGTCGCGGACGTCCTCGAGCGGGACGAAGCTGGCGCTGCCGACGTCGATCGGCAGCTCACCGCCGGCGGCGGCGCTCGACCAGGCGGCGGCCAGGAACTCGTCGGTGGTGGCGACGAACTCTTCGGCGCGGC
>JAUNUA010000375.1:933-1733 GCA_030538435.1 Brachybacterium sp. | reverse complement strand
CCCCCGCCGCCCCGGTCGCGCACACCCCACAAGGGCCACACGGCACCGTAGACACCGGGTCGGAGGCGGCGGGAGCCACGTAGGGAGTGCATGGACCAGCCCGCACCGACCCCAGCCGCCAGGGCACGCGGGGCAGCCTGCCCGGACGTTAGGTGTCTGCGGTGGTGGGTGACGGACTGTGCGCGGGGGATGTGTGAGGACGGGAGGCACGCGTGGGTGCAGGACGCCGGTGCCTCGGGTGCCCCCGCATCATCCCCGCCGGGTCGTACCGGGGCCGCTGTCGGGACTGCCTGAGGGTGCAGGACCAGGCCCGCGGGAGCCGCACTGCCAGGGGCTACGGGGCCAGCGTGTGGCCCACCCCGCTGGGGACCATGACCTACGACGCCTGCCGCGCCGCCTACGCGAGCATGATCGCTGACGGCGCGACGCTGCGCTGCGCGTGCGGCTGCGGCACGCTGATCGACGCGAGCTTCCACCTCGGTCATGACGAGCAGCGGACGCGGATCGTCGGACCGATGACTAGCGGCTGCAACCTGCGGATGGCTGGGCGAGCGCGGCGTCGCTGACTGCATATATGCATTGCGATGCATACTAATGCACCCCCCGGGGGCAACCCCCGAGGGGGTCCGGTGGCCCCGGACCGCTGGGGAGGCGCCCAAAAGGCGCGACGGGTTCAAACGTCCCGCAGACTGCATACCTATGCATGACACCTACCCGAGGTCCGTGACCTCGGGTCCCGATGGCGGCCGTGCCGCCCCGAGGAGTTGATCGACAATGGCCCGAGGAGGATCACGAAACCG
>JAUNUA010000375.1:287-923 GCA_030538435.1 Brachybacterium sp. | reverse complement strand
CCCCAGGCCGACCCGACGTCGGGTCGCAGTGAGCGGCGCGGGATCAAGATGTCCGCCCTGCCTGCCGATGGCTACGACGGCGAGCTACCGAAGTGGCCACTGCCCCGCCGCGAGGTCTTCGACAAGGAGACCGACGAGGATGGCCGCCAGGTCAAGGTCTTCAACAAGGCGCTGACCGCTCGCGTGCAGAAGCGCGAGGCCGAACTGTGGGCGTGGGCCTGGTCCACGCCGCAGGCGTGGGCATGGGCACAGCCGTCCGAGGCGTGGCGGCTGATGACGATCGCCATGTGGGTCCGCACCTACGTGCTCTGCGAGTCGGCGGAGGCGACCGCGGCCGACAAGGGCAGCCTGCACCGCTTCGCTGACCAGATCGGGATGACGCCGGCCGGACTCAAGGAGAACGGCTGGGCGATCGCGGTGGATGAGGTTGGGGCCAGGCGTGCCGATAAGACTCCCACCGAAGATGATGCCCCGAAGACGCAACGGCGCCTTCGGTCCGCGTCATCCTGATGCGTTCCAGCAAGGTTGGCGTCGTCGACTTTCCAACCCTGGGCGACTTGGCTGATGGGTGGATTACCCGACACTGCAAGATCGCAGACCGGCACCTGCGCGGCCAGCCATTCGTGCAGTACGACT
>JAUNUA010000375.1:0-277 GCA_030538435.1 Brachybacterium sp. | reverse complement strand
CATGCGGGTGCGTGAGGACGCCACCTACGACCCGTCCGACCCACCCTACGGACAGGCGTTCACCTACCGCCGCACGGACGTAATCGCGGCGCAGAAGCTCGGCAAAGGGCCATGGGCGGCGGTATTGCTCGCCCTCATGGCTGCGGGTCCCTCGGAGTTCGGTGGCTGGGCGAAGGCCGGCGAAGCCTACGACTGTGAGTCGCATGGCTGCCCATGCGGGTGGTACTTCGAGTATGAGGCGGGCGAGCCCAAGGGGCTACGGCACCCCTCGCCGCTC
>JAUNUA010000374.1 GCA_030538435.1 Brachybacterium sp. | reverse complement strand
TCCTGCGCCCCGTCGTCTACCAGAACGTGCCCGAGCAGCTGCGCCCCGCGCCGGTTCAGGACGCCAACCCGTGGGACCTGGACCGCCGGGTCGAAGGCCGCACGGTGCGCGCCGAAGGAGGATCCCGATGAGCCGGCCTACGCTCGCCGAGGTCGAAGTCGTTCCCGTCGCCGGACACGATTCGATGCTGCTCAACCTCTCGGGCGCTCACGGCCCGCTGTTCACGCGGAACGTGGTCATCCTCACCGACTCCGACGGTCGCACCGGCCTCGGAGAGGTGCCCGGAGGCGCACCGATCGCACGGACCATCGAGGCCGGCGGACGCGGACTCATCGGTCGCCCGATCGCCCAGTACCGTTCGATGCTGCGAGAGGTCTCGTCGCAGTTCTCCGATCTCGACGCCGGAGGACGGGGTCAGCAGACCTTCGACCTCAGGACCACGGTGCACGCGGTCACCGCCCTCGAATCCGCCCTGCTGGATCTGCACGGACAGCACCTCGGTGTGCCGGTCGCAGAGCTGCTCGGCGACGGGCAGCAGCGCGAGGCCGTGCCGATGCTCGGCTACCTGTTCTTCGTCGGCGATCCCGATCGGACCGACCTCGACTACCGCCGTGAACCCGACGGGGACGCCTGGGAGCGGCGACGCAACGAAGCCGCCATGGACCCTGCCGGGATCGTGGAGCTGGCCCGGGCCGCCCAGGACCGCTACGGGTTCCGGGACTTCAAGCTCAAGGGCGGGGTCCTCGACGGCGACGCCGAGGTCGAGGCCGTGACGGCGCTGCACGAGGCGTTCCCCGAGTCCAGGGTGACCCTGGACCCCAACGCCGGATGGCTCCTGGAGGACGCGATCCGTCTGGGTCGTCGGCTCCGGGGAGTCGTCGCCTACGCCGAGGATCCGTGCGGAGCGGAGGGCAGGTTCTCCGCCCGCGAGACCATGGCCGAGTTCCGCCGGGCGACCGGCCTCCCCACGGCGACGAACATGTGCGCCACCGATTGGCGGGAGATGGCCCACGCGATCCGCGCCTCCGCAGTGGACATCCCCCTGGCGGACCCGCACTTCTGGACCATGGCCGGCTCGGTGCGCGTGGCCCAGATGTGCCACGACTTCGGCCTCACCTGGGGTTCGCATTCGAACAACCACTTCGACATCTCGCTGGCCATGTTCACCCACGCCGGCGCCGCGGCGCCCGGGGAGATCACTGCCCTGGACACCCACTGGATCTGGCAGGACGGCGAGCCCCTGACGCAGAAGCCGCCCCGGATCCGCGACGGCGAAGTCTCAGTGCCGCACGCCCCGGGGCTTGGTGTGGAGCTCGACCGGGACAGGCTCCGGGCGGCCCACGAGCTCTACGTGAGCCACGACCTCGGAGTGCGGGACGACTCAGCGGCGATGCAGCACCTGATCCCGGGATGGGAGTTCGACCCGAAGCGGCCCGCACTGGTGCGCTGAGGCCGATTCCGGTCGGACCGGAGGTCCCCGTGCCCGATGGCGCCGGCCACCGCCCTGTTAGCATCGCCAGAGTGATGAGCGATGGAGCACATGCACGACCGCTGACCGCCTTCGGGCCTGACTTCCCGTTCCCCTATGACGAGTGGCTCACCCACCCGGCGGGGCTGGGACGCGTCCCCGAAGACCGCCTGGGGGAGGAGGTCGCGATCATCGGCGGAGGCATCGCCGGGATCGTCGCCGCCTACGAACTCATGCGGCTCGGGCTGCGCCCGGTGATCTACGAG
>JAUNUA010000373.1 GCA_030538435.1 Brachybacterium sp. | reverse complement strand
CATCAACGCGGGCAAGCAGGTGGCCAACGAGTCCATCGAGGACATCGACGACGCCACCTTCGACCTCACCGTCAAGACCAACATCTACGCGATGTTCTGGATGTGCCGGGCCGCGGTGAAGCACCTGGAGCCGGGCAGCGCGATCATCCTGTCCTCCTCGGTCCAGAGCTACAGCCCCAGCGAGCAGCTGCTCGACTACGCGATGACCAAGGCGGCGATGAACAACTTCGGCAAGGGCCTGGCCAAGCAGCTGGCGCCCAGGGGCATCCGCGTCAACATCGTCGCGCCCGGCCCGATCTGGACACCGCTGCAGGTCGTCGAGGGCCAGCCGAAGCGCAAGATCCCGGTCTTCGGCAAGGATCAACCGCTGGGACGGGCGGGTCAGCCGGTGGAGCTCGCGCCGGCCTACGTCTTCCTGGCCTCCCCGGAGAGCTCCTACGTCGTCGGCGAGACGCTCAACGTCAACGGCGGCGCCGACAGCCCCTGAGCCGAGGCCGACCGCGCACGGCGGAGCCCCCTCGTCCCGACCGGGGACGAGGGGGCTCCGTGCCGATGAGGGCTCGTCAGCGCACCTGGCAGTTGGGGTTGTTGCGCCACCCGTTGACCGTGTTGCCACCGCGGTTGTAGCAGGCGGTGACGGTCAGGTCCTCCGTGACATCCGCGGTCCGGACGACCTCGCGCTGTGCCCAGTCGCCGGCATACCAGCGGATGGAGTAGCCGGGCCGCTCGAGCTGCTGACCACCCTGGCGGTAGGCGGCGACGCAGTTCGGGTTCCCGCTCAGCGGGTTGTCCGCGTTCCACGCGCGGATCGTCATGACCCATCCGAGCTCGTTGAAGCACCGGTCACCGGTGTTGACCCGCTCGCTGCGCACCGCGTTGGTGTAGACGGTCGAGCTGGTGCCCACCACGTCGACCCGGAAGCCGTTGTTCGGGTTGGCCCCGGGACGCTGTTCGGCGACCTCGCCGTCCACGATGCAGGTCTGGGTGGTGAAGAACTGGTCGTCGCGCTCCTCCTGGACGATGTCATAGACACCGCCGTAGGTCGTCTCGCAGGTGTGCTGGCCGACCGCCGGGAAGGGTGTGGGCAGCGCGTCCTGCGCGCTGGCCGGCGCAATGGCAGCCAGGCTGGTGGTGAGCAGGGCGGTGGCGCCGATGGCCAGGCCGCGGCGCGTGCTGGTGGTCCGCATGGGGAATCTCCTCGTCGTTGAGTCTGCGGCCGCTGGACGACGGCCGCCTTCCTCTACGAGACCGCATCGTGGATGAACAGTCAACCTCGACCGGCATGCGGGCGCCGCCCGGCGCGTCGACGTCCCACCCACTGGCGAGGCGCCACACTCGGGGTATGACGCTGCCCCGCCGCCTCGACGAGCTCCAGCGACGACATCCCTGGCTGGGTTTCCCGATCGCCGTCGTCTACAAGTTCATCGACGACCACGGCGTCTACCTGTCGGTGCTCATCACCTACTACGGCTTCCTGGCGCTGTTCCCGGTGATCCTGCTGCTCACCTCGGTGCTGGGCTTCGTGCTCGACGATCAGCCACAGCTGCGGGAGTGGATCCTGGAGACGGCCGTCAGCCAGTTCCCGGTCATCGGCACCCAGATCAGCCAGGAGGGCTTCGGCGGCAGCACCCCCGCCGTCGTCGTCGGGGCGATCATCGCCCTCTACGGCGCCATCCGCGCCTCGCAGGCCACGCTGCACATGATGAACATCGCCTGGGCAGTGCCGCGCCACCA
>JAUNUA010000043.1 GCA_030538435.1 Brachybacterium sp. | reverse complement strand
CGTCGGATAGTGCCGCGTCGGATGTCCCCGGCAGGGATCCGAGCCTCGCCCGCCACTGACGGCCAGCCCAGGCCGCTCGCTGACGTGAGGCTCGGACCGGCCACCCTCCTGCGTCACTCCCGCGCCGGCTCTCACCCTGCCCGCGCCCGCCTACCTGCACAAAACGGCGTCCAGCAGCACACAGCCTGCATATAGGCGGGCGCCGTGCCGCTGGACGCCTGTGCGTGCAGACCACCCACCCCTCATCCACCCCGCCTCTCCCACACTGCACCCGCCCCCTCACCGTCACCGGTCCCACCGCCCCTGTGCGTCACGCCTGTGGGACGATTGGCCGCATGCTCGTCACTGACCCGTTCTCCCCTGTTCTGCCCGACGGCTGGGCCGCGCGTGTGCCCCTCGAGCACGACATCGACCCCGTCCGGGAGCTGCTGGAGGAGGCCCAGCGGGAGCACGACCCCGAGGCGCACGTCTCCCGCAGTGACATCTCTTCTCGCCTGACGGGGCTGAGGTCCTGGCCGCGCCGCCAGGTGGTCATCGTCCGGGCTCTCCCGGACGGCGGCCCCGACTCCGAGGGCCCGCCGGTGGCCTGGATCTCCTGCGAGGACCGCGCGGCTGGCCGCGTCGACGTCCAGTGGGTCGTCGCGGCCGACGTCCCCGACCGGGACGCCCTGGTCACCGCGCTTCTGGACTGGGCCGAGGAGGCCGGTGGCGCGTTCGCTCGTCACCGCGGGGTCGAGGACACGCAGTTGGACACGAGCGCCGACGCCCGCGACACCGAACGGCACCGGCTGCTCGCGGCCCACGGCTACGAGAAGGTCCGCACCTGGCTGCACATGGAGCGTCCCGTCACCACTGAGGAGGCGGAGACCACCCCGGAACCGAGGGAGGCGGTGCGGGTGCGTCGCGTCTATGAGCACTCCACCGGCATGCCTGTCGGCCAGGACGTCCGCACCGTCCACTGGGTGCTGGAGGAGTCCTTCGAGGACCATTTCAACTCCTACCGCGAATCGTTCCAGGAGTTCGCGCAGCGCCTCATCGAGCCCGGTGAGGCCCGTTGGGATCACTGGTGGATCGCGGAGGTGCAGCAGGCGGACGGCAGCTGGTGGCCGGGCGGCGGCCTGGTCTGCTCGGTGATGCCCGCGCGGGGTGACAAGGGTGAGGGCACGTACCTGGAGTATGTCGGCGTGCATCGGTCGGCGCGTGGCCGGGGGGTCGCGAAGGCGCTGCTGTACGCCGCGATCCGGGACGCCGCCCGGCGGGGCCGTACCCGGGTCGGCCTGGAGGTCGACGACGACTCCCCCACCGGGGCCGACGGGCTCTACCGGTCCATGGGCTGGGAGACCGTGGAGGTCACCGAGTCCTGGCATTCCGGGGCTCGCTCCCACCCGTCACGCCTGCTGGCGGAGGGCCAGAGCCCGACTGGATCTTTTGACGCAGCCACCACCGACTAGTCTTCGACAAAAAAGAGGGCGGGGAACGCATGAAGCCGTCTTCAGCCAGCCCGTAGTTCCGGCTGCGGCGCCGAAAGCTCGTCGCGTCGGGAAGAAAGATTCTGCCCTAAGATCAAAGCTGCTCGCCCGCTACCGAATTACGCGGACATAAGAGTGAGCCACGCGGAAGCCGATGTACGCTACCACAACGTGAGTGGAAGCAATTCGGCCCCCTTTCTGAATCCATCCCTCAATTCCTGGTAATACGCCGACATCCATGACGCCGCCGAGGCCAGTCGCCGGGTCACTGAGCGTAAAAGCAAGTACCGTCAGCGAGGCCGCCCCTAGAAAGAATCCGATTGCCAATTCCCGGCGCGGACCACGCTCACCTCCTGCACTCAGCGCGGGCGACACTACACTAATCACGAGAACGCCAAGCGCAGCGAGTGCGCAATATCGGAGGATGGGAATCGTGGGTTGTGAGACCGCAACTATCCGGTTAGACAGATCGAACTGGGCCCCACTCTGACCGCCGATGATCTGGATCGCCAACAAGCCGGAAATCACGATGTATCCGACACTAACAATCACACCCAGCAGAAACCACCCAAGCAGACTAATTGCCGAAGTTCGGGGTCCGCGCCCTGCAATGGTCGACATCAACTAGACGCTTTGCAGAAAGTTTTGGCCTTGCCTGCCGAAACCTTGGGACTCGTCCACCAGCATTTACTAGAAGCATTCTTTTTTGCCGAATGGCTCATATATAAAGAGTGCGGGGTCGAACCTTTGGCGGACTGGACTTCGAAATATCCTGGCTTCGAATAGTACGTTGTAATTCTCATGGTGACGGCGAAACCGAGATGGACCCTCATCTCGCCTCCACGCACCACAGAGCGAGGACCAGAATACCGAACTTGATCCTTGCCGGCATCCGAATTCGAGTATGTGTACCCTGGCGCAGCATTTGCCATCGGTGCGATCGCAGCATAGGAAATCGCCAAAGCGATTACCAGAGCGAGGCAAGTACTTACAAGAGGACGTTGCGGCCGATTATCAACATGTCGACTAGCAGTCGATGTCTCGGGGCTCACTGCTCCTCCTCCCGCTCGAGCGGCTGGAGCTTGAAGTCCGAACCGTGCTCACGATCCAGAAGCTCGGGTTCGACGGGCTTTCCTGATTCAGGCACTATAAATATTAAGTTGGAATCAAGCGATTCAGATTCTGATAGTGCGGATTCTGGGAGCGGCTCTGCAGACTCATCGCCTATCACCCCGCCATCCCTGGGCGGTTCGACATCGTCCGGCAAGAGGTGCGCTTCAGGAACCTCTGAATCATCGTCACCCGAGAACGCCATGAGAGAAAGCCCGCGTAGATTGAAGTCTGCATAGTCTCCACAGGTCGCTGCGACAAAATCAGTCTCACCGCCGACTTCTTGAATGAGGCAGATATTAGATCCTTCATCCGTGCCCACCCAGTATTTGCTGCCCTCGAACTCTCCGAGACTTCTGATCGTTTCAGGCTCCAGTTCCACAAGACCAGTCAGGTCACTGGGATCCAACGACTGGTCGGCAATTTCTTGCTCTTCTGCCAAAACTGGTACTAAATCCTCGACAGTTACTTGCGAGTCGTCGCCCGCGAACGCAGGAGTGACCGCTATGCCAGCGACTACTCCGAAACTTATAAGAATACTAGCCTTCGATTTGATTCCCATCATTTCCCCACGTTCTAGCTGTCCACTTAGGGTGTGCGGTAACTGCATGTAAGTCGTAACTTGCCCACATTGCCTCCGCCCCATGGAAAGTCCCAATTGCATTTCTGCTTGGAATTTTTTTGTGATGAATGCTTGAATGATACGGAGTTGCCGCCTGCCGCGCGATGCAGGGTTCGGTATCCCGGCTTGTCACGGTAGGTCTCGATTATCACGGTCACTGTCGCACCATCTGCACTAAACGGTTGAGTCTTAGCGGAGCCGCCGGTTATATTACTTTTTAGGCCCGAATATCGAAATTGATTCTCGGACGTTATCAAGCCCGATGCATACACGATGTTGGCTGCGTGCGCAGGGGGGATCCAGATGGCCAAGATAATCAATAGCGCCGTGGCCGCAATTGCTTGTTTCACGCTAACGGCGCGTGCTCGGCGCGAGTTTAGTTTTAGGCTCGATTCGGTTGGCTTTGTCGGCGGCCTTGCAAAAGCCTCGGCGATCTCGTTTTTACTGCGCTCTGAAGCTGCCATAATTCTCCCGTCCGGTCTTGCGTCTTTGCATAGAACCGATGTGCTCCACAACTTGCACCGCGATGAGTGGTGCGATCTGGATCACATGTCGGTGATCGGAAGGTACCTGACATCACGGGGTTGCGCAACGTCTCGCGGGCATCTTGACATGAGGCACCTCGCACCTCGCCCCTCCACGCATCCCGATAGTGCGTAGTGGCACTGGCCATCGATCTCCGCCAAGTAGGGCTACGCGGTCTTGACAGCCGACCTATCCAACAATCGAGTCGCTGGGGCTCAGGGGCGAGAGTCAACGCACCGAGAACTCCTCGGTCCGGCCGTCCCGTCAGGGAAAGGGAGGGCGAGCCCTCACTCCCACTCGATGGTGCCCGGCGGCTTGCTGGTGATGTCGAGCGTGACGCGGTTGATCTCCGCGACTTCATTGGTGATGCGGGTGGAGATCCGCGAGAGCACCTCGAAGGGGACCTTCGCCCAGTCCGCGGTCATGGCGTCGTCGCTGGTGACGGGCCGGAGCACGACGGGGTGACCGTAGGTGCGGCCATCCCCCTGCACGCCGACGGAGCGGACTTCGGCCAGCAGCACCACGGGGCATTGCCAGATGTCGCGGTCGAGGCCGGCGGCGGTGAGTTCGGTGCGGGCGATGATGTCGGCGCGGCGCAGGATGTCCAGGCGCTCCTTCGTGACCTCGCCGATGATGCGAATGCCGAGGCCGGGGCCGGGGAACGGCTGACGCCAGACGATCGCTTCCGGCAGACCCAGCTCGGCGCCGACGGCCCGCACCTCGTCCTTGAACAGGGTGCGCAGCGGCTCGACCAGCGCGAAGCTGAGGTCCTCGGGGAGCCCGCCGACGTTGTGGTGGCTCTTGATGTTCGCGGCGCCCTCGCCGCCACCGGATTCGACCACGTCCGGGTAGAGGGTGCCCTGGACGAGGAAGGCTGTCGCGTCGGCGTGGGCGTCTTCGCCGATCCCCTCGATGATCCCGGCGTCGCGCAGGATTTCGGCCTGGGCGCGTTCGAAGGTGCGGATGAACTCCCGGCCGATGATCTTGCGCTTCTGCTCGGGGTCGGTGACGCCGGCGAGCGCGTCGAGGAACTGCTGCTGTGCGTCGACCACCACGAGTTTCGCCCCGCCGGTGGACTCCCCGAAGGCTTTCTCGATCTGCGCGGACTCCCCCTCGCGCATCAGGCCGTGGTCGACGTACACGCAGGTGAGGCGGTCCCCGATGGCGCGCTGGACCAGGGCCGCGGCGACCGCGGAGTCCACGCCGCCGGAGAGCCCGCAGATCGCGGTGCCCTCCCCGATCTGCTCGCGGATCCGCTCCACCTGCTCATCGATGACACTGCCGGTGGTCCAGGTGGGCTCGATCCGGGCGCCGCGGCGCAGGAAGTTCTCGATGACTTCCTGACCGCGGTCGGAGTGGCCGACCTCCGGGTGCCACTGCACGCCGTACAGGCGGCGCTCCTCGCTCTCGAAGGCCGCGACGGGGCTCGCGGAGGATGTGGCGAGGACCTGGAAACCGCTCGGGGCCTCGGTGACACTGTCGCCGTGACTCATCCACACGTTCTGGTCCAGGTCCTGGCCGTGCAGCAGGTCTGAGGCGCCGTCGATCGCCTCGAGGCGGGTGGCCCCGTACTCGCGCGCCCCCGTCGGGGAGACCGTCCCGTCGAGCGCGGCAGCCATCGCCTGGAAGCCGTAGCACAGGCCCAGCACCGGCACCCCGGCCTGCAGCAGCGCCGGATCCAGGCGGGGGGCTCCGTCGGCGTAGACGGAAGAGGGACCGCCGGACAGGATGATCGCCTGGGGGTTCTTGGCGAGCATGTCCTGAGTGGCCATGCTGTGCGGGACGATCTCGGAGTACACCTGCGCCTCGCGGACGCGGCGGGCGATGAGCTGGGCGTACTGGGCGCCGAAATCGACGACGAGGACGGGGCGCTGGTCGGTGTCGGTCACCCGAGGGATTCTACGGGCCGGCGGCGCCGGCGGCGCGCTCCTGGTCCTGCAGGGTGGGGCGGCGACGCAGGTCCGCATCGACCTTTTGCCGGGTAAGGCGCTCCCCGATGAACGACAGGATCGGGATGACCCCGTAAAACATCAGCAGCAGCATGCGCGACATGCCCCAGCGCATCTTCAGCCACAGGTCGAAGGAGAAGACGACGTAGATGATGTAGATCAGGCCGTGGATCGGCGACCACACGCTGGAGATGCTGTCCCAGGTCTCGGAGGTGGAGGTGAACAGGCCATCGCCGCCGTACACGCCGTAGCGCATCACCATGATCACCACCAGGATCAGCAGGGCGATGCCCTCGGCGATCGAGGCCCAGCGGAAGCGGTCGAAGGCGGTCTGGATCTGGACCTCATCGAGCGGCCGTGGTGTCGGCACCTCTCACATCCTCCTCTGCGCCCTCGGGCGCGCTCGTTCCGGCCCGCGCGGGGACATCCGCGGGGGCATGGGTGTCGTGTCGGTCAGCAGGATCGCCGACGGGTTCGCCACCGGGATGGTCGGTGGCCAGCTGCTCGCGGATCCGGTCGCGCTCCTCGGCGAGCTCGTCGAGGTACTGGGCGCGGACGGCCCGGTACCACAGGTACAGGAAGAACCCGCCGAATACGATCCACTGGGCCGCGTAGCCAAGATTCTGCCAGTTCATGCCGCGGCTGAATGCGGACTCGGCGACCGGCATCGGCTCCAGGCCCGCCTCGGGGCTCGCCTCGGCGACGAACCCGGTGTACATCGGCCCGCCCCACTCGTTCACGAGCAGCGAGGTGGAGATCTCCTCCGCGACGCCGGGCCCGGTCATGCCCTCCTCGGCGGCCTCGCTGGCCTCCAGGCGGCCCGAGATCGTCTGCTCCCCCGCCGGTGCTTCGGGGGCGAGGGACGGGTCGACCGTCCCGTCTGCTCCGGTGACCTGGGCCTCCGGCACCCAGCCACGGGCAACCGGGAGGCGCGCGTCATCCCCGTCGGCCCCCGGGACGTGCAGCGCGGTGACCACGATGACGACGTCCTGGCCGTCGATGCGACGGCCCGGCACCAGAATCTGCTCGTCGGCAGCGAACGTGCCGGTCGCGTCGACCATCGTGCCGACGATCTCATTGGTGACCGGGGACCCTGCCTCGAGCACCTCGCCCAGGGGCCGCGCCTCGGCCGAGGTCTGCTCCGGGGTCTCCACCAACGCCTGATGGGCGCGCTCCCACTGCCAGCTCGCCAGCAGGCCGCACACGACGGTGGCGGCCAGCAGAAAGGCGAGCATCCCCAGGTAACGGGGACGCAGGGCGATCCGGAGCATACGGGCGATGGTACGTGCGCGCGCTGGGAAGACAGTCCCGGCCAGGTCTGGACACGGCGCCTATCCTGAGGGGGTGTCTCACTGTGTATACGTCGCCTCGCCCGAAGGGATGACCGGCAAGTCCACTGTGGCCTTCGGTCTCCTCGAAACCCTCGCCGCCAGGTCGGACCGCGTCGGGGTGTTCCGGCCCGTCTACAAGTCCGGGAACGACCGGGACTACGCCGTGGACCTCCTGGTCAGCCACCCCGGGGTGGATCAGACGTACGAGGACGCCATCGGCATCGACTACGACCTGATGATGAGCGATCCGGAGAAGGCGCACGCCGAGATCGTCCGCCGCTACCAGGAGCTGCGTGAAACCTACTCGGTGCTGGTGGTCATCGGCTCCGACTGGGACGACGTGGCGAACCCCACGGAGCTGTCCTTCAACGCGGAGGTCGCGGCGAACATCGGCGCCCCCGTGGTGATCGTCGTCTCCGGGCGGGATCGCACCCCGGACCAGATCGCGGCCCTGGCCGCGGTATCCCGCAATGAGTTCGCAGGTCACCACACCACCCCGATCGCGGTGGTCGCCAACCGCTGCGACCCCGAAGCGGTGGATGACGTGAAATCCGCGATCCAGCAGCGCCTCGGTGAGGACATCATCGTGGCGGCAGTGCCGGAGAACACCGTGATCATGTCGCCGACCGTGCAGGCCATCAAGGACGCGGTCCAAGGGGACCTCGTCCAGGGCAGTCCCGAGTGGCTCTCCCGGGTCTCGCTCGGCACGGTGGTCGCCGCGATGAGCCTGCCGAACGTGCTGAAGCGGCTGGACGAGAACTTCACCGTGATCGCGCCCGGCGACCGCTACGACCTGCTGCCTGCGCTGTACCTCGCGCAGCAGTCCGGCACCAGCCCGTCGCTGTCCTCGATCGTCCTGACCGGCGGGTACGCCCCCGCCCCCGAGGTCGAGACGATGCTCGCCGGTGTCCGCCAGGATCTCCCGGTGATCGTCACCGAGGACTCCACCTTCGATGCGGCGGTCGCGATCGCCGGCACCCGCGGTCGCCTCACCGCGGACAGCCCGCAGAAGATCGACGCAGCACGGCGCCTGGTCTCCGAGCACCTGCAGCTGGACCGGATGCTGACCGCGATCGACGTCAGCCGCGCCGCCGTCGTCACCCCGGTGATGTTCGAGTACGAGCTGACGGCCCGCGCCCGCGGTGAGCGGAAGCGGATCGTGCTGCCCGAGGGCGACGAGCCGCGGATCATCGCCGCCGCGGAGGCGATCCTCGCCCGCGGCGTGGCGGACCTGATCCTGCTGGGCGATGAGACGGAGATCCGTTCGAAGGCCTCGCAGCTGGGGCACGACATCACCAGTGCCACCATCGTCTCCCCGCACGATGAGGAGCTGGTCGAGAAGTATGCCGCGGAGTACGCACGGCTGCGCGCCAAGAAGGGTGTCACCCTCGAGCAGGCACGGGAGAAGATCCAGGACGTCTCCTACTTCGGCACCATGATGGTGCAGATGGGCGAGGCCGACGGGATGGTCTCCGGGGCCGTGCACTCCACTGCCCACACCATCCGCCCCAGCTTCGAGATCATCAAGACCAAGCCGGACGCGAAGATCGTCTCCTCGGTGTTCCTGATGCTGCTGGAGGACCGGGTGCTGGTCTACGGCGACTGCGCCGTGAACCCGGACCCCACAGCAGAGCAGCTCGCGGACATCGCCGCGCAATCCGCGACCACCGCCGAGCAGTTCGGCATCGAGGCGCGGGTGGCGATGCTGTCCTATTCCACCGGCACCTCCGGGACCGGCGCGGACGTCGACAAGGTACGCGAGGCCACCGACCGGGTCCGCGAGCAGATCCCCGACCTCGACGTCGAGGGTCCCATCCAGTACGACGCCGCCGTGGACGTCTCGGTCGCGAAGACGAAGCTGCCGGAGTCCTCCGTGGCGGGCCGCGCGACGGTGTTCATCTTCCCGGACCTGAACACCGGGAACAACACCTACAAGGCTGTGCAGCGCTCCGCGGGGGCCGTGGCCATCGGCCCGGTCCTGCAGGGTCTGAACAAGCCGGTCAACGACCTGTCTCGCGGGGCTCTGGTCGAGGACATCATCAACACCGTGATCATCACCGCCATCCAGGCACAGGCGGCCGATGCCGAAGCGCCCGCCTCCGACGAGCAGAAGGACACCTCCGCATGAGCGAAGCCCAGTCCGCCACCCCCACCGTCCTGGTCATCAACGCCGGGTCGTCCTCGCTGAAGTTCCAGCTGGTCGCGCCGAGCACGGCGGACGTGCTGGCCTCGGGGATCGTGGAACGGATCGGCCTCGACGAGGGCTCGGCGAAGATCACCGCCGGTGGACGCGAGGCCTCGGAGCAGGCTCCGGTGGCGGACCACGTCGCCGCGATGCGCATGGTGGAGACACTCCTTGCCGACGTCGACCTGTCGCTCGCCGACGCAGGTATCCGGGCCGTTGGCCATCGCGTCGTCCAGGGCGGCTCGGTGTTCTCCGAGCCGACGGTGGTCGATGCGTCGGTCCGGGAGCGGATCCATGAGCTGGGGGCGCTCGCACCGCTGCACAACTACGCGAACCTCCACGGCATCGACGGTGCCCGCGAGCTGCTGCCGGAGGTGCCGCACGTGGCGGTGTTCGACACCGCCTTCTTCACCTCCCTGCCGGCATCCGCGAGCACCTACGCCCTGAACCGGGACGTCGCCGAGGAGCACGGCATCCGCCGGTACGGGGCACACGGCACCAGCCACCGATTCGTGTCCGAGGCCGTGCCGGAGTTCCTGGGCCGCGACCCGCAGGACTTCCGCCAGGTCGTGCTGCACCTGGGCAACGGTGCATCCGCGAGCGCAGTCCGCGATGGCTCCCCGGTGGACACCTCCATGGGTCTGACGCCGCTGGAGGGCTTGGTGATGGGGACCCGGACCGGGGACATCGACCCGTCGGTGTATGTGCACCTGCACCGGCAGGCCGGGATGGCCCCGGAGGACGTCGACACCCTGTTGAACAAGAAGTCCGGGATGCAGGGCCTGTGCGGCATGAGCGACTTCCGGGACATCGAGGAGGCGATCGAGTCCGGATCTGAGGGCGCCGAGGCGGCGGGCCTCGCGATGGACGTGTACACCCACCGGCTGCGGAAGTACGTGGGGGCGTACGCCTTCGTGCTCGGCCGGTTGGACGCGATCACCTTCACCGCGGGGATCGGCGAGAACTCCCCCGTGGTGCGGGGACGCGTGCTGCAGGACCTGGAGGCCTTCGGGATCCGTATCGATCCGGCGAAGAACGATCCGCGCTCCAAGGAGCCGCGGGTGATCTCCGCCGACGATTCCGCGGTGACGGTGGTCGTCTACCCCACGAACGAAGAACTCGCGATCGCCCAGCAGGCGAGCGCCGCAGCCGACGAGAGCTGAGCGGGAGCGCCGCAGCCAGACGTGGTGTCAGGGTCCGGACGAGTCGAGGCGCGCGAGCGCCCCTTCTGGCGCCCACATCAGCCGCGACCCTGGCGTCCTCTCCAGCAGTGAATGACCGGATCTCGCGCATCCCCGCCGCGAGTGACCGGATTCCGTGCAACTTTTGCGCGGAATCCGGTCACTCGCCAGCGCGGCGCTGTGCTGCGCGGCGAGGAGCAGCGCGGAAGGGTGCTGTGCGGCACGGTCCAGCGCGGCGCAGTGCGATGCGGTGGCTCATGGCCCTAGGGCGCGATACCCGCACCCGACAGTCGGGCCTCGAGTCCCCTGCGCACCGCAGGCCACTCATCGGGAAGGATCGAGAAGTAGTCGACGTCCGCGAGGGTCCCGTCGGCAGCGGGGCGGAAATTGCGCAGGGTCCCTTCGAAGCGCGCCCCGAGGCGCCGGATCGCGCGATGCGAGCGGGCATTGCGGTGGTCGCAGCGCAGCGCCACCCGCTGGACACCCAGGTCCTCGAAGCAGTAGCGCAACAGCAGCAGCTTGCAGGTGGGATTCACCGCGCTGCCCCACACCGCACGGGCGTAGATGGTGTTCCCGATCTCTACCTTCACGCGCGGCACCAGGTCGTACAGGATGCTCCTGCCCACCAGTCGCTCGTTATGCACGACGGCGAACGCCAGCGATGAGGGGTCCTCGATCTGCGTGGCGAGAAGTGCGGCCATGGCCTCGTCGGTTGCGGGCAGGGGCTGGGAGTTCCCGGCCCACATGTCGGCGTCCACGAGGGCGCGGAGGTCCGCCGCGTCACCGATGTCCAGGGGCCGCAGGGTGATGTCACCTCGCTGCAGCGTGACCTGGTGCTCCACAGCCCGGCCTCCCTCGGTCAGACGGTGGTGACGACCTCGACCCGTTGGAACTCCTTCAGCTCCAGGTAGCCGGTGGTCGCCATGGCGTGGCGGAGCGCCCCGATGAGGTTGGTGGTGCCGTCGGCGGAGGTGTTGGGCCCGTACATGATCTGCTCGAGCGGCGCAGCGGTGCCGACCTCCACCCGGTGTCCGCGGACGAAGGTGGGGTGGCGGGCCTCGCTCCCCCAGTGGAAGCCGCGCCCGGGCGCCTCGGTGGCCCGCGCGAGGGCCGCCCCAACCATGAGCCCGTCGGCCCCGCAGGCGAGTGCCTTGACCAGGTCGCCGGAACGACCGAGTCCCCCGTCGGCGATGACGTGGACGTAGCGGCCGCCGGACTCATCCATGTAGTCGCGGCGGGCCGCCGCGACGTCGGCGACGGAGGTCGCCAGTGGCACCGAGATGCCGAGGGTTTCGCGGGTGGTCTGGGAGGCACCGCCGCCGAAGCCGACGAGGACGCCGGCGGCGCCGGTGCGCATCAGGTGCAGGGCGGCGGTGTAGGTGGCGCAGCCACCGACGATCACCGGCACGTCGAGCTCATAGATGAAGCGCTTGAGGTTCAGCGGCTCCCGCCCGGAGGAGACGTGTTCCGCGGAGACGGTGGTCCCGCGGATGACGAAGATGTCCACGCCGGCGTCGACGACGGTCCGCCACAGTTCCTGGGTGCGCTGCGGGGACAGGGATCCGGCGGCGGTGACGCCGGCGTCGCGCAGCTGCTGAATGCGCTGGGTGATCAGCTCGGGGCGAACCGGCGCCTCGTAGGCCTCGCGCAGCACCCGGGTGACGTCCTCGCCGGTGGCGCTGGTGATTGCCTCGTACTGGGCGGCGGGGTCCTCGTAGCGGGTCCACAGGCCCTCGAGGTCAAGGATGCCCAGGCCGCCGAGCTTCCCGAGGGCGATCGCCGTCACCGGGGACATCAGGGAGTCCATGGGGGCGGCGAAAACGGGGGTCTCGAAGTGGTAGGCGTCGACCTGCCAGGAGGTGGAGACGTCCTCGGGGTCGCGGGTGCGGCGGGAGGGGACGACTGCCACGTCGTCGAGGCTGAATCCGCGGCGACCGCGCTTGTTCCGGCCGATCTCGATCTCGCTCATCACACGGGAAGTCTAACCGCGACCGACCAGCGGGCCCGTGGTCTCTCCACGGTAGGCCGAGTGATCCCTACTGGACCATCCCTCCCCCGCCTGCCGGGTCATTCCTTGGCAGGGCGTCGTCGCCTCAGATGGGCCACACGGTGGAGACGTCCCCGGTCTTCCCCTTGCGCTCGAGGAACTGATTGAAGTTCTCCGCCCATTCGCGGTGCAGGGTCACTTGGCGGCGGTGGACATCCTCGAGGTCCGCGCCGGCGACATCGGGGTGGCGCTCGAGGATGGCGCGCAGCACATCCAGGGTGGCAGAGACGTCCACGTCCGCGGTGTGCATGCGGCCGTCCTGGGTGACGCCATACAGCTCGGCGAGGTCGGTGAGGGTGCGCTTGCCCTTGCGGTACCGGTCAAGGCCCCTGTCCAGGACCAGCGGATCGATCACCGGGGCAATGTCATGGCCGATCCGCTCGGCGAGAGTGGGGAGGCCGAGGCGCGCGAGCTCCGCCTCGAGGATGGTGAGGTCGAAGCTGGCGTTGAAAGCGACGATCGGGATGTTCTTGCCCAGGGCGTCGGCGAGCATCAGAGCGACCTCGTCGAGGGCTTCGGCGGGCTGCATCCCGTGGGCGCGGGCGTGCTCGGTGGAGATCCCGTGCACCGCGGCAGCAGCGTCGGGGATCTCCACACCCGGGTCGATCAGCCAGGTTGCGACGGTTTCCGCGGCGCGCCCGGGTCCGGAGGAGTGGACGAGGGCGGCGGTGACGATGCGGTCCTGACGCGGATTGGTGCCGGTGGTCTCGGTGTCGAAACCCAGCAGGACGCCGCCCACCCACCCGGTGTTCGCTCGGGCGGGGGCATCCTGGAGTGCGTCGCTCATGCCGACCAGGGTAGAGGGGACCTCCGACGTTCGGCGGCGAGCCTGCGACGATGGTCGAGACTTCGACCCATACCGTGGTGAGGGGCCTGCTGGCTGGCATGATGGTTCGCACCAGCGGATACGAACGAACCGAACTGAGGCACAGCACATGTCGACTTCCTCCGGCGGCCACGGCTCCGACCCCTACGGCGAGCGTCCCCCGAGCAGTGATCCCGATTCCTACGGAGCCCCGTCGGCGAACAATGCCGGGGACGGCTACGGCCAGCAGGGCCAGTACGGCCAGTCCACCCAGGACGGCACCTACGGCCAGCAGGGC
>JAUNUA010000372.1 GCA_030538435.1 Brachybacterium sp. | reverse complement strand
ATGCGTGACCCGATCGAGCGGGCGCGACTGTACGCCGCGAACGCGTGGGCGATGGCCGGCCGGTCGATGAGCGAGTTCCGCTCGCGGTTCGACCAGAACGCTGCTCCTGCGGGGGCGGCACCTGCCGGGCCGGGGTACGCACGTGGCGGCATCGTCAGGTTCCTGCGGGATGCCGGCGGTGATCTGTGGGACACCATCAAGGACGGTGCGCGGTTCGTCGCGGATGCGATCGCTGACCCCAAGGGCATCTTCGATCGGATCTACGACGCCGTGATCAAGGGCGTGCCCGCCGCGGGTGTCCTGACCGACGCGGTGAAGGCAGTCGGCAAGCGGACCCTGAACGGGGTCATCGAGACGCTGCTGCCCCCGTCCCCGTCGGAGGACCCGAAGGCCGCGGCGAATGTGCGTGTCGGGCCGATGCCCGCTGGCGCATCCCGGTCCTTGTCGTACGCGAGCCAGGTGGCTCGAGCACATGGGCTGACGATGACATCGGGGTACCGTCCCGGTGCCCGGACGTCGTCGGGTTCCCTGTCGATGCACGGCATGAACAGGGCGCGGGACTACTCCAACTCGACCGGTCCGACCCCGCAGATGATGGCGTTCTTCAATGCCTTGCATCCGCTCAGGCCGACGGAGCTGTTGTACTCCCCCGCGGGGCCGCGGCAGTGGCGGCGCTGGGGTGGCATGTCCGACACGTCGGGTGCTGTGCGGCGGCTTCACTGGAATCACGTCCACGTCGCGTTTGCGAAGGGCGGGGTTCTCGGTGACGTGCCCATGGGCGCGCCTGGCGGGTACACCCCGAAGCAGGATCTGCTGGCCCAGCCTCCGGTGCTGTATGACCGGGGTGGCTACCTTCAGCCCGGGCTCTCCCTGGTGGAGAACCGGACGGGGCGGCCTGAGCCGGTGTTCACCGGCCAGCAGGGCGATTCGATCCTGCAGCTGCTCGAGCGGGGAGGGCCCGCGGGCACGAACATCACTGTCCCGATCGAGGCGACGCAGCTGTCGGAGGCCGACGTGGATCGTCTGGCCGACGAGATCATGCGCCGCCTCGCCCTGCATATGCAGGGCGTGTGAGCACGGAAGGGCGGTGATGGCGGGTGCAGGAAGCGGTGTTCATTCTGACGGACTCGCGGGGCGACGTTGTGCTGAAGGCGTCGTCCCGCGAGCTCGACCCCACAGCGGAGTACTGGATCGACGGCACCCCCACGGGCTGGATCGGTGGCTTCTCGATGGACGGGGAGAACGTGAAGCGCCTCGGTCACGGGGAGTTCCACACCTCCCGCACCCGCACCGGACGCACTCTGGAGGTGCGCGCGAAGATCCACCTGTCAACGTGGGAAGAGGGGAACGCCGTAAAGCGGCACCTCTCGTCCGCGCTCGGCGATGGTGAAGCCGGCACACTGACGGGGCGTGAGTCTGGGGTGCCGGAGCTGTCGGCGACGGTGGAGCGCACCGGCGAGGTGCTGGTCGCGCGGGTATCCCCGACGACGTTCACGGTGTCGATTCCGCTGTTGGCTCCTGATCCGTGCCTGTATGGGGAGACCCAGGTGATCTTCTTGCATCCGATTGGGACGGGCGTGGGGATGGAGTACCCGCTGTACGGGCCGGTTTCGGATCCTGATGGGGAGCCGGTCATCTCGTATGGCACGGCGATCGAGTCGCAGGACCCGATCGCGAATCCTGGCAACGCGGCGGCGTGGCCGACGTTTCTGGTGACGGGGGATTTCCCGTCCGGGTTTCAGATCCG
>JAUNUA010000371.1 GCA_030538435.1 Brachybacterium sp. | reverse complement strand
GCGGAGCAGCTGATGGACCCGAGCGACTATGTGGAGGCGGTGAGCGGAGCATGAGCAGCTGGTTGAGCTGGCCGGTGCGTATCGTGAGCTTCCTGCTCTGGTACGCCAAAGAGTTCATCATGGCCAACGTCTACGTCACCCTCGACGTATTGCGCCCGAAGGCCAAGATGAAGATGACCCCGGCGATCATCGCGGTGCCGGCGGCCTCGCGCACGGACAGCGAGTGGACCCTGATCTCCTCGCTGATCACCCTGACCCCGGGGACCCTGACCATCACGATCTCCCGGCATCACCGGATCCTCTACGTCCACGGGATGTTCGTGGAGGGCCGCGATGAGCTGGTGGCCGAGATCCAGGAGATGGAGGATCGTCTGCTGCGCGCGATGCGGCGTGAGCCCGGCGATCTGACCCGGCCGGTGCTCGCCCCCATCGTCGAGCCCGATTCCACCCCCGCTCCCGACGGATCCGACGACGGGGGTGGTCGCCGATGATCCCCGTGGTGACGTTGGAGATCGCCATGATCGGTCTGGGTCTTGCGATGGCGATCGCCGGACTCCGCGGTCTGCTGGGCCCGCGCACGACTGATCGGGCGATCGCCTCGGACCTGATGTTCTTCTCGGTCATCGGGTTCATCACGCTGATCAGCCTGCGCATCGGTGCGGATGCGCTGTTCGACATCATCCTGATCGCCACGCTGCTGGGATTCATGGCGGCGATCTCCATGGCGCGACTCGGTTCGGGAGGTCAGCGATGAACGAATTCTGGATGGTCCTCGGTGTGGCCGCGATCTTCCTGGGGATCTTCATCCTGCTGATCTCGGCGGTCGGCCTGTTCAAGTTCCCGGACCTCTACCTGCGTGCTTCGGCTGTGGGCACCTCGGCGGGTCTGGGCGTGGCGTGCATCGTGGTCGGTGCGCTCATGGTCGACTTCTCGTGGATGAACCTGGTGAAGGCGCTGATCGCGGTGCTCGCCCAGATGCTGGCGTCGGCGGTCGGATCGATGGCGATCGCCCGCTCCGGCTATCAGAACAATTCGCTGCCGGCGGACGTCACGTGGATCGACGATCTGCGTCTGACGCGCCGTGACCTGCACGAACAGTCCTGAGATCCCTTGCGCCGCGGCGCCGCTCGACTACTGTGGCCCCATGAGCGACGAGTCGAGGACGTCCGCAGGCGACGTGCAGGAGAACCCGTGGGAGCCCGCCGAGGCGGACCGCGCCGCGCTGAGTCCCCACCGCGTGGGCGATCGGTCCGAGGACGGCGGCGACGCCGAGGGCGACGTCGGGCCGGGCTGGCTGACCCCCTCGGCGAGTGAGGCGGCGGACCAGCCGCACACGGTGAAGTCGCAGGAGCGGCAGAACTTCGCCGAATCCCGTATGGCGCAGCGCGTGGAGAAGCCCAAGAACCCGGCGAAGCTGACCAAGGCGTCCTGGGGCTACGCGCTGAAGCGGACCCCCGCGGAGTTCGCCAAGGACCAGTGCACCGACCTGGCGGCGGCCCTGACCTACTATGCGGTGCTGGCCGTCTTCCCGGCCCTGATCGCGCTGGTCTCCATCCTCTCCCTGGTGGGTGAGGCCCAGGACGTCCAGGACTTCTTCCTCGACACCCTCGACAATCTCCTCGATCCGGAGATGATCGAGGGCGCGCGTACGGTGCTGGACAACATCACCTCCGCCGGCGGAGCAGGCATCGCCCTGGCCATCGGTATCCTGACCGCCCTGTGGACGGCGTCGAACTACGTCAACGCCT
>JAUNUA010000370.1 GCA_030538435.1 Brachybacterium sp. | reverse complement strand
GCCCCCGGGCACCGGGGACATCGCCATCTCCACCGCCCAGCTGCTCCCCGGTTCGGAGCTGCTGGTGGTCACCACTCCGCAGGCCGCCGCCTCCTCGATCGCCGAGCGGGCCGGGGCCCTGAGCACGCAGACCGAGCAGCGGGTCGCGGGGGTGATCGAAAATATGGGACCGATGACGATGCCCGACGGCTCCACCTTCGAGCTCTTCGGCTCCGGCGGCGGCCGCACGGTGGCCGAGGGGCTCTCCGAGACTCTCGGCGGGCACATCCCGCTGCTCGGCTCGGTCCCGCTGGACCTGGGCCTGCGCGAGGCCGGCGACGCCGGGGAGCCCGTGGTGCTCTCCGCCCCCGACTCGCCGGCGGGCACGGCCCTGCGCACCATCGCCGCCAAACTGGCCGCCCGCCCGCGGGGCATCGCCGATCGGCCTCTGCCGGTGGCACCCGCCTGAGGTCGGGTCACCGGCGGGCGCGGTCCTCGGGATCCTCGCGGACCTCGGGGACCAGCGCCAGCAGCCTCGCCCGGAGCGCGGCCTCGTCCCACTGGTCGTCCTCGGCGGCCTCCCGGGCGATCAGCAGGGTCGCGGTGTTGAGGATGTGCCGGTGCATGGCCGCGGCGGCGGCCCGAGGGTCCCGGTCCCGGATGCCCTGCAGGACGTCACGGTGGTCTTCGACCAGTTCGCCGAGCGAGCGGGTCCGCGGGACCGTGGCGATCCCCCGCCGCAGCACCGTGTTGCGCAGATCCTCGAGCACCTTGACCAGGCGCTGGTTGTCCGCCAGCGCGAGCACCGCCAGATGGAAGTCTCGGTCTGCGCGGAGCACCCCGCCGACGTCCTCGCGGGCGGCGGCCTCCTCCATGGCTCTGAACCTGTCCTCGACCTCGCCGAGGGTCTCGTCGTCGACCACGGCCGCCGCCCGGCCGGCGGCCGGCGCCTCGAGCATCAGCCGCAGCTGGAAGCAGTCGACGACGGTCTCCAAGGAGGTGGGCACCACCGTCACCCCACGGTTGCGCTCGATGCGCACGAGACCGGAGCGCTCCAGTTCGAGCAGCGCCTCGCGCACCGGGGTCCGGGAGACGCCGAACCGTTCGGCCAGTCCGCCGGCGCTGTAGCGCTCGCCGGGGACCAGTTCGCCGTCGAGGACCGCGGCGCGCAGCTGGGCGGTGATCTGCTCGGTGAGGGTGGCGTGGCGGGCGACCGAGGAGGCCTCCATGGTTCAGACTCCCGCTCCGGTCAGGGCCCGTTCGACGATGTGGGCGGCGATCGCCGGTGAGCTGGTGGCCCCGGGCGAGGGCGCGTTGCGGACGTGGACCGTCCGACCGGCTCCTGTGATGACGAAGTCGTCCTCGAGCCGGCCGTCGTGGCGCAGGGCCTGAGCGCGGATGCCGCGCGGGCCCCTGTCGATCGTCGCGGACCCCAGCTCGGGCAGCAGGTCGGCGGCCTGGGAGAGGAAGGACCGCCGGCTCAGCACGGTGCGGATCTCCCGCACGGCGGCCGCGGTGTTCGCCCGCGCGAAGCGTCGGAAGCCGGGGTGGCGGAGCACCTCGAGCAGATCGCCGACGGCGACGTCGCCGGGGCCGTACCGCTCCCTGGCGAAGGCCAGGAACGCGTTGGGCCCCAGGTGGACCTCCCCGCTGATGTGGCGGGTGATGTGCACCCCCAGGAAGGGGTACCGCGGATCCGGGACCGGGTAGATCAGGCCGCGCACCAGGGAGTCGTGCGGGGCGGCGACGACGAAGTAGTCGCCGAAGAAGGGGACGATGGCCGGGTCCTCGGAGC
>JAUNUA010000042.1 GCA_030538435.1 Brachybacterium sp. | reverse complement strand
AGTCGGGCGCAGCTTCTACCTCCCGCCTCACACCCGTTGACCAATCGCGGTTCCATTGCGCGGTGAATAGAACCGCGATCGGTCAGCGGTGCACTTCGAGGTCTCGGTCCGGCGACCCGACCCGGCACCCGACGCCTCTCCTCCCCAGGTCGCACTCGTCCCCAAGACCCCGCAGTGCTCCTGTCCCCCGGCGCCTGACGCCCCTAGCCTCACCGCTATGGCTCGGACCCGATCGACTGCGCTCCCCCGCGGCGCTCTGCTGCGGCGGGAGGAATGGCTCGCTCGTGGCATGGGGACTCGCCGGCTGAGCGGCCCAGAACTCACCAAGGTCTTCCCCGGCGTCCATACCCCCACCGCTGCACCGGCCTCCCTCAATGCGATGTGCCGGGCCCTGCAGGAATCCGTGCTCCCCGGTGCCGTTATCAGTCATTCCACGGCCGCTGCTCTGCTCGGGTGGCCGCTGCCATGGTGGATCGACAAGGGTGTCGGGCTGCTGGTCGAGCACGCCGTCCCTATCGATCGCGGCCGCGGCGGGCTGCTCCTGCCATCTGCCGTGCCAGCCGAAGGAGGCACTGGCTTACAGTCCCGGTGGCAGCCGCCCCAGCTGCACGCCCGCGTGGACGAAGGACCTGGTGGGCGAGGCGCGGGGACCGGCGTGACCGTCCATCGGAAGCAGCCGGGCAGAACCATCGAGTGGGGTGGCCTGACACTCTCCCACCCTATTGACGTGCTGGTGGACCTCGGCCTCACGCTGGACCACGACGACCTCGTGATCGTGCTCGACCATCTGCTAGGACCGGCACCTGTCCACCGCACGATGTCGCGCGCGGAAATCGCGGAATCGCTGGAGGGACACCGCGGCCGCTACGGAGTGGTGGCAGTCCGTAAGGCGCTGGTCGATGCTCGTGCTCGTGTCGAGTCCCCCGGTGAAACGCGAACACGACTGCTGCTCCACCGGGCCGGCTTCCCGGAGAGCGTGCCCAATCTGCGCGTCGCCGACCCGGATGATCCGTCGCGTCACTACCGCATCGACGGGGCCTTCGAACAATGGCGCATCGGCTGGGAGTACCAGGGCGACATTCACCGCAGGGACAAGCAGCGATGGCGACAGGACCTGCGGCGACGTGACGCCCTGGCATCGATCGGATGGGACCTGCGATTCCTGACTGCTCAGGACATCGAGGCACCGGGAGAGTTCCTCTCTGCACTCCGACGGTCATTCCTCCGCGCCGGCGCCCCCGCACCCGAACCGACCGCATGGGTGGGTGGAGACGCCGGAGGTCTGGGCCGGTCGAACGGGCCCCGCCATCGGCCTCGGCGACTGCCTTACCGAGGGTCATCATGAGTGCACGGGGACACGGCGCAAGCGCACGACTTGCGCGACCGCCTGACGCTGCCACCCGGTCACGCCGTCGTTCGCGGGTTCCGCCACATCCCTTCCGTCCGACGGGAGGTGAGGGTGGATATTGACCAATCGCGGTTCCATTGACCGCCCGGTGGAACCGGAACTGGCCTGTGCGGCGTCACGGAGACGAACCGTCGCGCCATCCTGGAGCGGTGAGCGGTGTCGGTGAGCCGGGCGCGGATCACTCGTCACCGCCTCGCCGCCCCCGCGCATCGCCTGGTGCGTCTCAGACGTCCCCGTAGTCCCAGGACGCGGAGAATTCCACGGCGAGCGTCACAAAAGCCGGGTGGCCGGTGGCCGCGATCGCTTCGACCTGAGGCCTGTCTCTCCGCCTCAACGGCATGCTGAATTCTCGAAGGTTCGCCAGCCCGGCGACGACGCTCAGATCAGGCTCCACGAGATGCGAATTCACGAAGTGCAGCACCTCCAGGTCGCTGAGGGGCCGGAGCCAGTCGAGAGACTCAATCTTCAGCGGACGGTCGGTGCCAATGCCGGTGCCGAGCCAGAGCTCGCGCAGTCGCCGGAGACGGGACACCTCTGTGAGATCCAAACGGAAGGCATTCGACAGATCGAACTGGGAGAAACTCTCCAGAGACTCCAGCGGTTCCAGGGAGACAATCTTCGTTGCCCCTCCCAGACGAAGGAGCCGCAGTTGCTCCAGTGATCGCAGCGGATCAAGGTCGTCGTACGGTCCCCACTTCACATCGAGCCATCTCAGTGCAGTGAGCCCCTGCACAGCAGCCAGGAGGTCCTGAGGAACGCGTGAATCCAACATCAGATGCGTGACGCCGGTTTCACCGTGAGACAACAGGTCGATCCACCCCTCGAGGATCTTCTTCTTGTCGCGTCGTGTCCGCGCTTGATGGTCCTCGAGCTGCGTTGCCTGGACGCGGATCCACTTCTGCCCCGCGTAATCATCGGGATGCCACAGCAGCGTGAACCGGGAGGTGTGCGGCCACATGTCCTCATGATCGTCGACCATCGATCCCCCGTTTCGCGCCCTGGCCCGTCGGCCCTTGGGAGTAAAGGTACTGCGGGTGGGCATGCGCCCGTGCGAGTACGGGGGCGAGGCGTAGGCGCACCGCGCGTTGGATCATCACGGGATAGGCGTGGAAGACCGCCCCGCCGAGCAGCACCAGGGCGGCGACCAAAAGGTGGCCGATCGCGGCGAGAGCTCCCGCCAGCACCAGGTGGATCAGTGCCCCGATGCCGTGGGCGGCAATGCTGCCGCGGGTGGACCGATCGAGCTCTCGGAGCCCTTCTCTGCCGGAGATCGCACCGGCCCCCCGGCCGACCGCCCGGTTCCAGCCCACCGCATCGAGGATCCTGATGACTCTCCACACGCCCATCCAGCGGAAGATTCTCCCTTCCCAGGAGGCGACCGCAACCGCGGGACGTGGAAGGTGACGGGCGGCCCACTCCCCCAGGAACGGCACCAGGCCGACCGTCATCATCGTGACGACGAGGGCGAAGGCGGGACGGGACGGCTCCACTGCGATCCACGCTCCGGCAAGCAATCCTGCACCAAGCAGCACGGTGACCAGCGCGACGGCCCGACGTCGCCGCGCGGCGGGATCCTTCGCGGCTGCGGACACCGTTCCCCTTCCATCGATGAGCGCCAATCAGCAATGGCCGATCGAGGTTCCATTCTCCGCCCGATCGAACCGAAAACGGTCATTCTCGGAGCTCGCGAGGCGGGGAGTGAACGAAGGAGAGGGGCAGGCGCGGCGCCCCGCGCTCCGCCCCCGCTCAGCCGGTGTTCTTCAGGCCCGCCGCGACGCCGTTGATGGTGGTCAGCAGCGCCCTCTGGAGATCCTCCCCGGGTGCCTCGCCGCGCTCGTGGAGCGCCCGCACCCGCTGCAGCATCGCGACCTGCATGTAGTTGATCGGATCCAGGTAGCGGTCGCGGACGGCCAGGGTGCGCTTCAATATCGGCTGGTTGTCCAGCAGGTTCAGCACCCCCACCAGGCGTTCGACCTCGGCGACCGTCAGCAGGTACTCCTCGCGGATCCGCTCGAACAGCGGCCACAGGCGCTCCGGCGCGAGGGAGTGCACGTAGTGCGCGGCGACGTCCATGTCGGTCTTCGCGAGCGTCATCTCGATGTTGCTGATGACAGTGCGGAAGAAATGCCATTCGCGCATCATGCGCTGCAGGTCGTCCTCGAGTCCTGCCTCGCGGGCAGCCTTCAGGCCGGATCCGGCGCCGAACCAGCCGGGGACGATCTGCCGGGACTGCGTCCACCCGAACACCCAGGGAATGGCGCGCAGACCATCGAGACCCTTCTCCGACGTGGTCCGCTTCGAGGGACGGGACCCGATGTTCAGGTCGCCCAGCTGCTCCACCGGGGTGGAGGCAACGAAGTACTCGGGCAGGTCCGGGTCGTCAGCCAACGTCCGATACCGCTCGAACGACGCGTCCGAGACCGTTTGCATGACATCCCCGAAGCGCGCCAGATCCTCCTCGCTGGACCGCGGCTTCGTGTGCAGGGCGGACCCCTGCATCACGGCGGCGAGCGACAGATCGAGGTTCTCCCGCGCGAGCACCGGCAGCATGTACTTGTCGGAGATGACCTCGCCCTGCTCGGTGAACTTGATCTCGCCCTCCAGCACGCCGTACGGCTGAGCGAGAATCGCGTCGTAGGTGGGTCCGCCGCCGCGGCCCACGGAGCCACCGCGGCCGTGGAAGAGGCGCAGGGTGACGCCGTGGCGGGCGGCGACGTCGCGCAGGCGGCGCTGCGCCTGGTGGATCTCCCACTGGCTGGTGACCACACCGGACTCCTTGTTGGAGTCGGAGTAGCCGAGCATGACCTCGTGCAGGTCGCCGCGCAGTCGGACAATCTCCCGGTAGGCCGGGTCCTGCAGCAGCTCGTCGAGGATGTCGCCTGCATGGCGCAGCTCCTCCACGGTCTCCAGCAGCGGCACGAACCCGATGTCGGCGCGCTTGTCGTCCCCGGCGATGTCGATCAGGCGGGCCTCGCGGGCCAGCAGTGCGACAGCCAGGATGTCGTCGGCGCCGCGGGTCATCGACACGATGTAGGTCTCGATCACCTCGGGCCCGTAGGTGCGGTGGGCCTCGCGGATCTCGCGGAACACCTCGTAGGTGGTGCGGGTCCCCTCGTCCAGGATGCTGTCTTCATCGCTGAGGGAGGTGCCGACCATCGGGCGCTTGCTGGCGAGCTCGCGCGAGAGGATCGCGGTGCGCCGGTCCCGGTCGAGCTCGGCGTACGGCACGTCGAGCTCGCCGAGCCGGTCGAACACCCGGGCGAGGACCTCGTGGTGCTTCTCGGCGTGCTCACGAATGTCGAGCGTCGCGAGGGACAGGCCGAGTGACGCGAGGACCTGCTGGGCGATGGCCAGCGACCCGTCGGCCAGGCGGCCACTCTTGTGGCGGCGCAGGGCGTCGCGCAGCAGCGTGAAGTCGTCCTGCACCTCCGAGCCCCGCTGGTAGTCGCGGCCGTGGACGTGCGGAGTGCCGGCGCGGATCCGCTCGCGCGTGTTCTCGAGCTTTGCGCGGATCGCACCGAGCTTCAGGCGGTACGGCTCGTCGCGGTACAGCTCGCGCTGCTCCTCGTCGATCTGACCGGGGTGGGAGAAGTCGTCCTCGAGGGAGGCCCGCAGGGTCTCATCGTCCCCGGTGAGGGAGGTCGAGACGGACAGCTCCGCGATACCGCGGTTCACCAGTTCGATCGCGATCTCCAGCGCCGTCTCCGCCTGCAGGCGCAGCACCTCGCGGGTGACGGCTGCGGTGACGTAGGGGTTGCCGTCGCGGTCCCCGCCGATCCAGGAGCCGAACCGCAACGGCGCGGCGCGCTCGCGCAGGTCAGCGCCGTTCGCCCGCAGCTCCTCCCGGAAGTCGTCCAGCAGCTGGGGCAGGGTGTGCAGGTAGATCTGCCGCAGGTAGTACAGGGCGTTGCGTGCCTCGTCCTGCGGTGTGGGCTGGCGGTGGCGCAGCTCGTCCGTCTGCCACAGCACCTCGATCACCTCGGCGAGGTCCCGGTCCTGGCGGCGCCGCTCCGGGGTGTCCTCCTCGGTCTCGGTCTCGAGCAGGTCGGCCAGCCGCCGCAGCTTCGTCAGCACCGCTCGGCGGGAGGCCTCGGTGGGGTGCGCGGTGAACACCAGGCGCACATCCAGCGAGTCGACGGTGCGCTGCAGGTCCTCCGGGCCCAGCTCGCGGGCGATCTCGGCGACGGTGCGCGGGATCCAGGACTCCTCCGCGGGCTTCTCGCTGATCGCGCGGACGCGGTAGACCTGCTCCGCTGCGTTGGCCAGCAGGAAGTACTCGGTGAAGGCGCGGGTCAGCTCGGTGGCGCGCTCCAACGGCAGCTCCCCGAGCCGGGTCTGCACGCGCATAGCGTCGGCCGGGTCCTGGGAGTGCTTCGCCTCCTTGGCCAGCTGACGGACCTCCTCGACGAGATCGAGCAGCTCCTGGCCGTGATGGTCGGCGAGAGCCCGTCCCAGCAGGGTCGACAGGCGCCGCACGACGGCGCGCAGGGGCGCATCGATCAGTGGGTCGTCGCCCACCGCGGGAAACTCAGCGGTCAGGGTGGGGACATGGATGCCGGTGGGCTGCACGTCCTGGGGGGTCTCTTCCGGCACAGGTTCTCCTGGATCAGGGGCCGGCCGCCCGCACGAGTCCTCGTGCGCGGGATCCGACCCTCCGGCACTGGTCAGGGGGACCCGGTCACCCTACAGCCACCGACCCCGACACGGCCCCGTGGTCCCACGCAGGGAGAACCCATCGGCCCCGGACATGACGAACGGGTCCCGGCACATGCCGGAACCCGTCCGTGACCTGCGGAGACGAGAGGATTTGAACCTCCGAGGCGATTGTGGTCGCCTACTCCCTTAGCAGGGGAGCGCATTCGGCCGCTCTGCCACGTCTCCTGACGGCACGCTCGTCGCGTGCACAACGCCGATCAGCGTACCGGAGGGGACGTCGCCTCGACAAAGCAACGGGCGCAGATCACGCCGATGACGCAGATGACTCCGGGTCCGCGGCGGCGCGGCCGACGGCTCAGCGCCGACGCTCGAGCGCTCCCACACCCTTCCAGGCCAGCGGGATCAGCGCCGCAGCGAGCACGGCCTTCACGATGCCCCCGGGGATGAACGGGACGACGCCGGCGGCGATCACGTCCCCGGCACCCAGGCCGAGGCCCATCACGGCGTTCAGGATCATCGCCATGTAGGGCACGCCGAGGAGGAACGGGATGGCGCTGGCGAGCGCGAAGCCCGCGAGCGCGCGCAGCATGCCCCGGTCCCAGCGGCGCTCGGCGAACCAGCCGGCGACGAAGGCGGCAGGGATGAACCCGAGGATGAACCCGAAACTCGGCAGCAGCACCGCTCCCGGCCCACCGGCGAACCCGGCGAAGACGGGCAGACCCGCCAGGCCGACCATCATGTAGGCGGTCAGCGCTGCGGCCCCCCGTCGGGCCCCGAGTGCGGCACCGACCAGCAGCACGCCGAGGGTCTGCCCGGTGATCGGCACGAACGGCATCGGAATGGTCACCTGGGCTAGCACTGCCACGACGAGGGCGCCGGCGAGCACCAGGGCGACGTCCCGGGCGAGGGTGCGCTGCCCGGCGAGGGCATCGGCGAGGACCGGGCGGCGTGCGGGCAGAGCGAGGGAGGACATGGGGCTCCTGGAGGCGGGGGCGGGGTCTGCGGTCAGGGTAGTGCACCACGGACCGGCGACGATGCGCGGGCCCGGGATCGCAGTCCCGGAAACTGCCCGGACTTCTCACGCCACCGCGGCCCACGGACCCGGGTGCGGGTATCGTCGCCGGAAGCCCTGACGCCCTGTGTCCTCCGATCGAAGCGCGAGCATCCCCACCGTGACAGACCAGTCCATCGACCCGTCTCCCGTCCAGGGGACCCGCTTCCCGCTCAGCGCCCACGTGTGCGCCTGGGCGGTGCACGCCTTCACCATGACGGGGGTGGTGTGGGCACTGCTGGCGGTCAAAGCGCTGCTCGAAGGCGACATCGTCGCGATGTGGGGATGGCTGCTGATCGCGCTGATCGTCGATGGTCTGGACGGTTCGCTGGCGCGCGCCGCCCGGGTCCGCGAGGTGGTTCCGTGGTTCGACGGCAGCATCCTGGACCACGTCATCGACTACATGACCTGGACGTTCCTGCCGGCGGTGTTCGTGTACATGTACCTGCCGCTCGGTGGGGGCATCTGGCAGCTCCTGTTCGCCGTGCTGATCGCCGTGTCCTCCGTGTTCTGCTTCTGCAACACCAAGATGAAGTCCTCCGACTTCTACTTCGTGGGGTTCCCGGCGGCATGGAACGTGGTCGCGGTGAGCCTGTGGATCCTGCACCTGCCGGCGTGGGCGAACATACTCACCGTGGTGACGCTGTCGGCCCTCACCCTGGTGCCGTGGAAGTACTTGCACCCGTTCCGCGTGCGGGAGCTGATGGCCCCGAACATCGTGGCGGTGACCACGTGGATGAGCTCCAGCGCCTGGCTGGTGGTGGCGATGCCGGACCGGCCGATGCTGCCGATGGTGGCGTGGTGGGTCTCCGGGGCCTGGTTCCTGGGGGTCAGCGCAGTGCGAACGATCCGTGGGCGGCCCGCGCGCGAGTCGTGAGGCCGGCGGCGAGCTGGCGGCACCGCCACCATTTCGCGACCTCGAGCGCCAGGCCGGCGATCATCATCGCGGCCACGACGACCACCACGTAGCCGGGGTAGGACTTCCCGTGCATCCAGAAGTACACGTAGGGTGCGACGAAGGTGATGATGGTGACCGCGAGGCCCGATGCCCGCACCCACCACCGGCGCCCGGTGACCACCGCCAGGACCCCCCAGGTGTAGGGGAACGCCGTGAGCAGGTCGATCGTCCACAGCACCAGCAAGGAGCCCTCGAACTGCTTGATGAAGGAGACCGGTAGGGCCCGTAGCGCCGAATAGGCGAAGACCAGCAGGTAGGCGAGGGCAGCAGGGCTGCGCAGCCAGCGCTCTGGGGTGGACCGGTGAAGGACGGGGATCCCCGCGTCCTCCAGCGCGGCGATCGTGCGGCGCGGCAGACGACCGGTGTCGAGCCCGTCGAGGGTGGACCGGACGGCAGCGGAGACCGCGTCCGGCATGTCCGGCCCGGCCAGCGCGAGGGCAAGGTCCGCGGGGCGCACGCCGACCGGCCGCATCCCGTCGTCAGCCGATCCCAGCGGGCGCAGCAGCCGGCCATCGAGCACCAGCGCCCAGGCGTCGGCATCTCCGTCGGTCATGGCGGTCACCCACAGCCACTCCCCTGCCTCCAGGGCCGTGTGCAGCAAGGACCCGATCGCGAGGATCCCGGCCTCGTCTCCGTCCCGAAGGATCTGCGGCAGGTCGGCGAGAACCGGCACGTCCTGGATGCGGCGCGATGACAGGTTGATCAGCAGCGGCTCACCGGAGGCGACCCGGAGGGCGTCCGGGTCAACAGCGTGGTCCCGGCAGGTGGGGACGGTCAGCAGCGATGCCACGTCCCGACGGTATCGGGCAGCAGTGGCGTCTCGGATCAGAATCGTCCCGGATCTGCCCCGGAAGTCTCCCGGACCGAGGTCATATGCCCAGCTTCTCGCGGAGGACCGCGATGTGCTTCGGGGTGCCGACGCGATAGCGGGCAAAGGTGATGACACCATCGGCGTCCAGGGCGAAGGTGGAGCGGATGGTGCCGGTGACGACGCGTCCGTACATGTTCTTCTCCCCCCAGGTGCCGTACGCATGACCGGCGGCGTGATCGGCGTCGGAGGCAAGGGTGTAGGGCAGCTCCTGCTCCCGCACGAACCGCTGGATCTCCGGCAGGGGGTCCGGGGAGATCCCGACGATGCGATACCCGGCGTCGGTGAAGACCCGGTGGTGGTCGCGCAGGTCCACGGCCTGGCGGGTGCAGACAGGGGTGTTGGCGCCCGGGTAGAACCAGATCAGTGCGGGGGCGCCGCGGAGGTCCTCGGTGGTGATGCGGCGGCCATCAGCGGTGGGCAGGTCGAAGGCGGGGGCGCGATCGCCAACAGCGAGCTTGACGGGAGTATTCGCAGACGTGGTCACCGTGTCACCGTACCTGTCGGCCGGCGCGTCGAGTGGGTGTGATGCAGTTCACATCGGGGCGAGTATGTTCAGGGCAAGGTTTAGGTAAATACTTGGTCAAGACCACTGGTGGGAGGGGGGTTACCACCCCCAGTGAGTCCCTCCTCTTCACTCGTCGCTGAAGCGACACGATCACTAGGACCGACAGCCATGACCGCAATCTCCCTGACCTCCCGCCTGTCCCGCACTCTCGCCATCGGGTCCGCGTCCCTCGCCCTGCTGGGCGGCGTACTCGGCGGCGCTGCGCTCGGACCTCAGGCCACGCCCGCGGCGGACGCCGCCGTCACCGCCGGCGTCACCAAGAGCGCCGCCGTTCCCTCCGGCTGGAACGGGACGGCGCTGACCACCTCCAACGGACGCAGCCTGGTGATGGCAACCCAGCTGCCGAACCGGCCGTCCTCCATGACCGCGCGCCAGGTGAACACCAGCGAGATCGGGGTGAGTGGCCAGCTCGGCCCGGCCCCCGTCGCCATGGCGTGCACGAAAGGCTTGACGCTGAACGGTCCCACGGTCCACTGCCCGGTGAAGAACTCCGACGGCAAGAAGGTGGGGACCGCTCAGGTCGCCCTCCGCCCGGCGCTGTACGGGAAGGCGACGATGATCGCGCGGTTCGCCCGCGGCACGTCCCCGTCGGCATTCACCGTCCCGTCGGGGGTGCCGGTGATGGGCTCCTTCGTGAGCGCGAGCAGCCCCGCGAAGGTCACGGCGAAGAAGCTCGCCGCCGACCTGCAGCAGTCCGCGATGATCGCGGTCGCCGGGGACGGCTGGGAGCCGGGCATTCCCACGCCGAAGGTCTCCTGCACGGTGCTGAACGGCGGGAAGAACGCCCGCTGCACCATCACCGGGTCGAAGGACAAGGTCGCCAACGGCACCTGGTACGGCACCGCGCAGTACAGCGCCGATGGCTCGACGTTCTACCTGTACGGTCGCACCGCGAAGTAGGACGCGAACCGTTCACCGGATCGGGAACGCCCGGCGCCGTGGGGTGCGCCGGGCGTTCCGTCATGTCACGGCTCGTAGTGGACCGGAGAGTTCGGGCCGAGCGGGATGTCCAGGGCGTACCACCCCATCGTCACCAGGGTCCAGGCCCCCATGAACGCCAGGGAGTAGGGCAGCATCGTCGCGATGAGCGATCCGATCCCCACTCGCTTGTCATACTTCTGGGCCACCGCAATGATCAGCGCGAAGTAGGTCATCAGCGGGCTGAGGATGTTCGTCGCCGAGTCGGAGACGCGGTAGGCGGCCTGCGTGAACTCGGGGGAGAACCCGAGGTACATCATGATCGGCACCATCACCGGGGCGAGCATTGCCCACTTCGCGGAGGCGGATCCGACGAACAGGTTCACCACCGCCACGAACAGCATGAACGCCAGCAGCAGCGGGTAGCCCGTGAGGTTGATGCTGTCCAGCAGCTCGGCACCGAGTACGGAGACCAGCTGGCCGAGGTTCGACTCGGCGAAGTAGGCGATGAACTGGCCGGCGGTGAACGCCAGCACCAGGAACACCGCCATCCCGGCCAGGGTGGTGGACATCTGGTCGACCGCGTCGGTGTCGTTGCGGACCTTGCCGGTGACGATGCCGTAGACCAGGCCGGGGATGAAAAAGGCGATCACGATGATGATCACCAGGGAGTCCATGAAGGGCGATTGAATGACGCCGCCGTCATCGGCGCGCAGCAGACCGTTGCTGGGAACGATCAGCAGCCCCAGCAGGATGCTGGTGACGACGACGGAGATGCCGGCCCAGATCAGGCCCTTCTTCTCGACGGAGGAGAGGGTCAGGTCCTGGTCCTCGCCGCCGACGACGCCCTCGCCCTCCCAGGGGCCGAGCCGCGGCTCCACGATGTACTGCGAGACGAGGGTGCCGACGATGGTCAGCAGGAACGTCGCGAAGATGATGAACCAGTAGTTCATCGCCAGGTTCATGCCTTCTGCGTAGGCGGGGTCGACGGTGGCGGCGGCCTCGATGGTGAGCTCGCCGAGCATCACGTCGGTGCCCGAGAGCAGCAGGTTCGCGGAGAACCCGGCGGAGACCCCGGCGAAGGCGGCGGCGATGCCGGCCAGGGGGTGGCGGCCTACGGCCATGAAGAGGATCGCGGCGAGCGGCGGGAGGACCACGTACCCGGCGTCGGAGGCGACGGAGCTCATCACGGCGGCGAAGACGATTCCCGCGGTGATGAGGGACTTGGGCACCGACAGGATGAAGCCGCGCAGGAGGGTGCCGATGAGACCGGACTGCTCGGCCATGCCGATGCCGAGCATTGTCACCAGCACCACCCCGAGGGGCGCGAAGTCCAGGAAGTTCTGGACGGCGTCGGTGAACATCCACTGCACACCCTCGCGGGACAGCAGGTTGTTCACGGCGATGGTCTCACCGTCGACGGGACTGACGGCGGTGACCTCGAGGCGGGCCAGCAGCCAGGAGAGACCGACGACGAGGACAGCGAGGCCGGCGAAGAGGGTGGCGGGATGCGGGAGCTTGTTGCCGGCCCATTCGATGAAGTCGAGGCTGCGCTGCAGCACTCCCTTCTTGCCGACGGGCCCGGCTGCGGCGGATGTGCTCATGGGAGCTCGTTTCCTGTGGGGGAGCATGGGGATCGGGTACGGAACACGGTAGCCGAGCCCGCGCGGGCTCTGCGTCTCCGCTGCCGGCGGTGTCAGGGGTCGCGCATCCACGGCTCGTAGTCTCGCCGGAACCCCGCGCGAGAGGGCCGCGCCGACATGTCGCGCCTGACCCATCGTCGCGACATCATCCGTGAGGGATAAGGAGCCGACATGACATCCGCACGAGTACTGGCGCTGGTGACCAGCGCGCACCGCTACGAGGCATCCGGGCACCGGACGGGGCTGTGGCTCGGGGAGCTCACGCATGTCCACGACGTGCTGGAGGCGGCGGGCATCACGGTGGACGTGGTGAGTGTCCGCGGCGGTTCGGTGCCGCTGGACCCGATGAGTCTGCTGCCCCCGGTCCTGCGACTGGGGCGCACGGACAAGCGCTACGAGGATCCCGAGTACATGCGGCTGCTGGACGACACGCCCGCGATCGCCGATGTGGACCCCGGTGCGTACGACGCCCTGTTCCTCACCGGGGGCCACGGGACGATGTTCGACTTCCGCACGCCGGAGGTCCGCGAGCTGGTGGAGGCGTTCGCGGCGCAGGACAAGATCATCGCCGCGGTGTGCCACGGACCGGTGGGGCTGCTGGATGCCACCGACGACGCGGGCCGCCCGCTGATCGCCGGGCGTGAGGTGACAGGGTTCAGCTGGGCGGAGGAGAGAGCCGCCGGGCGGGCGACGGTGGTGCCGTTCGATCTGCAGCGAGAGCTGAAGAAGCGCGCCAGGAAGTACAGCCGGGCCCGGGTCCCGATGGCCAAGAAGGTGGTCGTCGACGGCACCCTGATCACGGGGCAGAACCCGACCAGCGCCACGGGGGTCGGGAAGGCCCTGGTGACGGCGCTGCGGAAGCGGCGGCGTTAAGGGGTCTCGCGGTAGAGCTCGGGGCGGCGGTCCCCGAGGGCGTGCGCGAGGTCGGTCAGGGACTTGTCCCGTCCGGCTGCGATGTCGATGTCGGCGGACACGATGGTCGGCCGCGCGAGGCCGTGGGGCGTCGCGGGACCTGCAAGCGCGTACCCCTCCGCGTCGGTGATCAGCGAGCCGCCTATCCAGTCGACCCCGCGCTCGCGTCCGCAGCGGTCTGCCACCACCATCGGGATCCGGTAGTACGCGGAGGCAGCGCGGATCTTCGCGACCTCCGCGGCATCCTGACCCGTCGGGCGCGGCATCAACGGCCAGTTCACCGGCACGGCAAGCACCTCGGCTCCGCGCTGCACGGCGATGCGCACCCATTCCGGGAACTCCGCGTCGTAGCAGATCATGACCCCGACCCACCCGATACTGGTCTCAACCACCAAGGGGCCTGCCCTCCCCGGGGTGAAGCACAGCTTCTCCCGGTCCCACAGGTGCGTCTTTCGGTAGACGCCGAGGAGTCGGCCCCGATCAGCGATGAGAGCGCTGTTGTAGACGGCGCCACCGTCGACTTCGGGGAAACCGAGCACGACGACGCAGTCGTACCGGGCGGAGATGTCCTGGGCGCGGCGGGCAGTGGGGCCATCGGGGGCCTCCGCGCGCGAGGACGCCTCTTGCGGGGACCGGAACGCGTACCCGCTGGTCGCGAGTTCAGGCAGGACGATCAGGCGCGCACCCGCCGCGGCGGCCTGTCCGACGACCTCGGTGATCGCCTCCGGGGTCGGCGGATCATCGATGTCGATCCGCATCTGACAGGCCGCGGCGCGGACGTGGCGCGGAGTGCTCATGGAGCCATCATGCGGTCGGGGAGTTCTCCA
>JAUNUA010000369.1 GCA_030538435.1 Brachybacterium sp. | reverse complement strand
GCAACGCATCGTGCGCGCCACCGATGGCATCCCGCTCAAGTTGGAGACGCTGGTCGCGCAGCTGCTCAGCCCGAGCCTGGGGGCGGCGTCCCTGGACGCGGCGATCGATAAGCTCGAGGGCCAGTGGGCGCGGGAGAGCGGCCTGACCTTCAGCGTGAGCCGCAGCATCGCTGACATCTCCCCTCAGGACCGGACCGTGCTGGACCTCATCGCCGTCGGAAACGGGCTGACTGACGAGGATGTGCGGCGGGCCGCGGCCTCGCGAGGGCTCACCGTCGACCTCGAGGTGCTCCGAGCCACCGGCCTGCTCGACGAGGGCGATCGCCTCCAAATCCGGCATCAGGAGTTGCGTCGTGCACTGCTCGACCTCCTCGACCCTGCAGCTCGTGCCCAGTTGCACCGCGAGCTGGGAGCCGTCGTCGGTGGTGACCGAGGTCTGCGGCACCGCATGGATGCGCAGCAGGGCGGTGAGGTCGACGTCGCCGTCATGGGCGAGATCCTGCAGCGGATGGGGGCAGCGGCCGAGCGCAGCTCCCTCGACGAGGCCTGTCAGTTCGCGGCGATGGCGGCCGAGCTGGACCCGACGCTAACCCCGATGGCCTGCCTCTTCGCGCTACGGGCCCGGCGGGAAGATTCGTTGTTGTCCCATCGGGATCGGATCACGGACCTACCGGCTGGTGGGTTGCGCGATGTCTTGCTCGGCGTGCTGGCGGTGTATGACGATTCCGGCGAGCCGGAGGTGCTCAAGCGCGTGGCGGTCGGCCCCCAGACCGACACGACGGTGCTGACGCTCCTGGGGTTCGCTTACCACGAGATCGGCCGGCGCGACATCGCGCGCGGCCGGTTCGGTGTCGGGCAGCAGATGCGCCGCGTGCAGGGGGAGCTGCAGCGACGTGCCGATGTCTGGATCTCCGAGGACCGTCACCGGGAAGCCGCCGAGCTCTTCATCCTGGCGGCCCTCCTCGGGATCTGGCTGGCCTTCGATGCCCGCGAGGGGGAGAGCTCGACGACGCGCACGATGGACAATCTCGCCGTCCTCATCGGCCGCCTGGAGCAGATGCCCTTTGCCTCACCAGCTTTGGCAGCGGCCCTGGAGACGATGGGCAAGCTGAAGTTCACCTCAGGTCGGGCTGCGCAGGCCTGGGAGCTATATCAACGGGTGGATGCCATGCCCTGGCAAGAGGAGATCTTCGTGCAGGTGGGGGCGAACAACCGGTTGAACGCCCTGTTCATGGCTGGGGAGTGGGACCGTGGCCAGTCGATCATCGAGCATGCCCTGGCCCGTTCGCTGGACAACATGTTGGACGTCGGGACCCTGCGGACCCGGGCGAGTGCAGCGCAGATTCCCCTGAGTCGTGGGGAAGATGCCGCAGGACAGAAGATGCTCGACCAGGTGACCCACCTGAGCTCGGGTGAGGTCGATATCGCACGGATCTCGACGGGCATGGCCCGTGCCTTCGCCGGCGCCGTCAACAATCACCCGCGGGACGTCATCGATGGGTTCCGTCCAGTCTTCGCCGGGCCCTTGTCGGGGTGGTATGTCGGCCCTGCCGCCCTGGTCCTGCTCGTCCGCGCGTACGTGCAGGAGCACGACCTGGTCGGCGCCCAGGAGTCGGCCGACTACCTGGAGTCGATGGAGCTCGATCGCGAGGCGCTCGACTACTACCGCTCCCACATCGCCGCGGTGCTCGCAGCAGGCATGGGGCAGTGGGGGAAGGCCGCAGAGAACTTCGCCCGGGCGGACGAGCAGTTGAGCTTCCTGCTGGCGACGCAGGGCCCGT
>JAUNUA010000368.1 GCA_030538435.1 Brachybacterium sp. | reverse complement strand
GCCGGCGCCCTGGCCGAACGCGCCCGCATGGCCCGCGACATCCATGACACCCTGGCCCAGGGATTCTCCTCGATCGTGCTGATCTCTCGGGCCGCCGAGTCTGACCTCAGCGCCGGGGACTCCGGCGCCGCGGCGGACCGGCTGGCCACAGTGCGCCGCACCGCCGGGGAGAACCTCGACCAGGCCCGGCGGCTGGTCCGGGCCCTGCAGTCCGAGGCCGGTGAGGCCGAGCCGCTGCTTCATGGGCTGCGTGAACTGTGCACCCGCACCGAGCGCCAGGCCGCCGCCGAGGGCGCGCGACTGTCGGTGCGCCTGGAGGTCCAGGGCGCCCCGCGCGTGCTGGGAGCCTCCGCCTCCCTGACGCTGCTGCGCGCCGCCCAGTCCTCACTGGCCAACGTCACCCGGCACGCCGAGGCCCGGACGGCGGTGATCACGCTGAGCTTCCTCGACGACGAGGTCACCCTGGACGTGTTCGACGACGGCGTCGGCTTCGACCCGCGCGCCGTCTCGGTCGGCGGGGCCGAGGACGGCTCCGGGTTCGGGCTGCGCTCGCTGACCCAGCGCGCCGAAGCCCTCGGCGGCACCGCCGAGGTCGAATCCGCCCCCGGCGAGGGCACCGTGGTCGCGCTGCGGCTGCCGACGCCGCCCGACGAGGGAGGACACCATGGCTGAGCCTCACGGAGCGGGGATCCGGGCGCTGCTGGTGGACGACCACCCGGTGGTGCGCGCCGGCCTGCGGGCCATGCTCGAAGGCCACGACGTCGCCGTCGTCGCCGAGGCCTCCACCGGGGAGGAGGCGGTCCGTGCGGCGGCCCGGGAGCGAACGGGTGCGGCGGGTCTGGACCTGGTGCTGATGGACCTGCAGCTGGGTCCCGGGATCGACGGTGCGGAGGCCACCCGGCAGATCCGACAGTCCGCGCCCGAGCTGCCGGTGCTGATCCTCACCACCTATGACACCGACGCCGACATCCTCGCCGCAGTCGAGGCCGGGGCGGCCGGCTACATGCTCAAGGATGCCCCGCCCGAGCAGATCCACCGGGCGGTGCGCGACGCCGCGGCGGGGCGTACGGCTCTGGCCCCGGAGGTCGCGGCCCGGCTGGTGGGGCGGATCCGAGAGCCGGCGCCGTCGCTGAGCACCCGGGAGGTGCAGCTGGTCGAGCTGCTGGCCACGGGCCGGTCGAACCGGGCGATCGCCAAGGAGCTGTTCATCTCCGAGGCGACGGTGAAGACGCATCTGATCCACGTGTATCAGAAGCTCGGAGTGGACAATCGGGTCTCGGCGGTCACCGAGGCCAGGGCCCGCCGGATCATCCGTTCCTGAGCCGCGGGGCCGGTTCGGGCCGGTGCGTCCCCACTGGATAGAGTGGGCGCATGAGCATCGTGGGACGCAATCTGATGGAGCCGGAGTCGACCCTGCTGCCGGCCGAGCCTGAGGTCGCCCGGGCCCTGGAGGCGGGATCCGAGGCCGTCGACGTCGTCGCCGACCATCCCACCTCCTCCCTGCTGTGGGCCCTGCTCGCCGAGGACGCACTGGCCGAGGGCCACACCGTCGAAGGCTACGCGTACGCGCGGGTGGGCTACCACCGCGGACTCGACGCCCTGCGCGGCTCCGGCTGGCGCGGCGCCGGGCCGGTCCCGTGGTCCCACGAGCCCAACCGGGGATTCCTCCGCGCGCTGGCCGCCCTGGGGCAGGCCGCGGCGGCGATCGGTGAGTCCGAGGAGGTCTCCCGGATCACCCAGCTGCTGCGCGACTGCGACCCAGAGGCCGAGGCGGCGATCGCCGCGCTCCACCGCTGACGCCGGACCGTTGAGGGTCG
>JAUNUA010000367.1 GCA_030538435.1 Brachybacterium sp. | reverse complement strand
GCGGGGAGGGTGAGGTCGAAACCCGTCGCTACACGGTCACCGTCGGCTCAGGGAAGAACCGACGCAGAGAAACCCGCTACGACGCGGACGTCTACAAGCTGGGCCGACGCTTCGGGATGACGGTCGACGATCTGGTCTCGGAGTCCTCGGCCGAGCGTTCGGACATGAACACCCAGGTCAACAGCAACAACGTGCTGAACGCGGTGCAGCCCTTCGACACCAAGGAGGTGGTCTGCTTCAATTCGAACTACCTGTCGGACTTCACGTCCGAGCGCCGCGACCTGGACGTCACCGACATCGACGACCGCGTGCAGGCGAAGTTCTTGGCGATGGCGCGCGAGCAAGCGGGGCGCACCATCCGCCAGTACGACCGCGGGGTGCGCTGGGACGAAGAGGGCATCGGGATCCGCGGTACCCGCTGGCTGTCGGTGTACCTGCCGGTGTGGATGTACAGCTACTACCAGCGCCGTCCTGACGGCACGTCGTTCGTGCACTACATCGCGGTGAACGGTCGCTCCGGCGAGACCATGGGCAGCGTGCCCGTGAGCCATCCGCGGATCTTCGGAGCGTCCTGTCTCGCGGGGCTCGGCGCTTTCCTCATCACCCTGCCGATGGTCGGGTTCTTCTTCTTCTGAGGTGAGCACATGACAGAGATCCTGATGGCCGGGGGCACATTCGCCGGCGCCTTGACTGCCGGCGGCGCCGTGGTCGCCGGTGGAGGCGACGGTGGCGGCGCGTTTCTCGGCCTGGCGCCGTTCATCGCGGGGCCCGTCGTGTTCGGGATGGTCTACATGGGCATCTACCGCTACTACCGCAACACCGACAAGCGCCATTACTTCGAACGCGAGACCCACGTCGAGACCTACGGTCACCAGCAGTTCAACGACCGCGTCGGGCGCCGCACGCGACTGAAGAACAGGACCATGCGCGGCGCCAACGAGGCGAACTCTCTGGACCGCGTGCAGCGGATCCCGGTCGATCCGGGGTGACGTGACGGGGTGAGGACCTGCTGGATCTCGGGGCCCTTGAGGAGGCGTTGGATCGTTCGCTCCGGCCGGGTACCGGGGATCGCCCGATCGTTCTGAGGCTGGGTGAACCTACCCACGGCAGCGCGGACGCTTTCGCATGGAAGTGGGGGATCATCCACGAGCTCGCTCGCCGCGGAGTTCTCTCGGCAATCGCCTGGGAGGAGGGGCATGCCGTGGGGACCAGGGTTGATGAGGCTCTGCTCCACGGATCGGACCCTGTGGTCGGCTGGGGGCATGCAGGGACGCTCTGGCGCACGAGGACGATCCATGACGGGTTCGATGAGCTCGCCCGCATCGTCTCGGCGACAGCCGCCGTCGAGCGGCCGCGGTTCCTCGGGGTGGACGTCCAGAAGGAAGCCCTCGCGGCAGGGGACCTGCTGGCTGCTGGTATTGATGACCCGATGCTGCGGGACCTCGCCGCGGGTATCCGGCCTGCGGGACGGGACGCGCAGGAGCTGATGGCGACCTGCGACCGGATCCGCGAGAGCGCAACGTCGGAGAACATCGCCGCGCTCGCGCTGCAGATCGAGCTGTATGCCGACGCCTACCTGATGGAGCCTGACCTCGCCGGCCTCGGTCGACGAGACCGCCACATGGCTCGCCTGCTGCGTGAGCACATGCCGCAGTCCGGCGTCGTAGCGTTGTGGGCTCATAACGAGCACGTCGCAAAGAACCCGGTGAACTTCGGTGGCCCTGCACTCGGGTGGTACTTGGACCGAGACCCAGGCGTTGAGTATGTCGCCGTCGGGGTGATGACGGGCCCCGGCACTGCCCGGGTGCGCACGAGCAGCAATCGGG
>JAUNUA010000366.1 GCA_030538435.1 Brachybacterium sp. | reverse complement strand
GTGGCGAAGTCCTGCCGGGAGGCAGCGGTCGGGTCTCGTTCTAGGTCCGGTGGTGGGATGCTCGACGGTGGTTCGGCGGCCTCTGATCCCTCGGGTGGGATCGCACCGCGCTGGGCGTCCCGCTCCAGCATGGCTTCCCGCAGGATCCGCATGGCCTCCTCCTCGCGACCTTTGGCCAGGCGATAGGCGAAGGAGCGGTACCGGCTGGAGACGTCCTTGGTGTCGCCGTCCATCACGATCTGGCCCTTCTCCATCCAGATCACGCGTGAGCACACGTTCTCGATGGTGCGGGGGGCGTGGTTCACCATGAACACGGTGCCGGCCCGGCTCAGCAGGTCATCCATCTTCTTCTGCGAGCGCTCCGCGAAGGTCGCGTCCCCGGTGGAGAGGGCTTCATCGATCATGAGGATCTTGGGCTCGGCCATCACGGAGATCGCGAACTTCAGCCGGGCGCCCATGCCGGAGGAGTAGGTGCGCATGGGGAGATCCAGTGCGTCCTCGAGAGCGGAGAGTTCCGCCGCTTCCTCGAAGCGCGCGTCGGTCTCCTCCGGGGTCATGCCGAGCGCCAGAAAGCCGAGCTTGATGTTCTCGGCCCCGGTGAGATCGGGGATCAGGGCGGCGCTGACGCCCAACAGTTGGGGGCGTGCGCTGGTGAGGACCAGCCCGGAGGTGGGTGGTTCCACCCCCGCGAGCATCCGCAGCAAGGTCGACTTCCCGGAGCCGTTGCGGCCGATGATCCCGATGAACTCGCCCTCGCGGGCTTCGAGGTCCACGCCGCGGACGGCGGGCACGGACACCATCTGCCGCCGGCGGAGCAGCTTCCCGGCGAGGGTCCGGCGCGGGGTCCGGTCGGTACGGGGCGCTTTGTACCGCATGCGGACGCGGTGGGCGACAACGGTCAGGGGGGATTCCTCGGGGGCGACCCAGAGCGTGTCCTGGCCCTCGTCCTCCCCGTCGTCCATCAGGTCGGCGGGGTCCGGCTCAGCGGAGTTCTCGGCCATAGCTCACCTCCCCGCGCCAGAAGTAGAGGAACCCGCCGATCAGCAGCGCCAGGGTCCACGCGAGCACGATCAGCCAGGAGTCCAGTGCCGGGAGCTGCCCGTCGATGAGGGCGACGCGGGCCATGTCGATGATGCGGTACAGGGGGTTCAGCATGACGATCTCGCGGATGGTGTCATTCGCGATGAACCGTTCGATGGGGAACAGCACCCCGGATCCGTACATCAGGAACCGGCTGATGACAGTGAGCATGTTGGACATGTCCGGGAAGTGGAAGCCGATCCGGGCGGTGATGAGGGTAATGCCGAGGTTCAGCAGCATCTGGAGGGTGAAGATCACCGGGAGCAGCAGCCAGGTGAGCTGTGGCGGCGCGAAGGGTGGCGCCACCCAGATCACCGCGAGCATCGCGATCATGGTGAAGGTCGCGGTCATGGTGTTGCGCAGCACGCTCGCCACCGGGATCGAGGCGCGCGGGAAGTTGAACGCCCGGATCATGGAGCGGTTGTTGCGCATGAGGCTCGCGCCGCCGCCGATCGCCGCGGAGGTCGCCCGGAACATGAGCACGCCGATCACGATGAACGCGGCGACGTTCTCCACTCCCTCGACGACCCGGCTGAGCAGCACCCCGAAGATCAGGAAGTAGAACGCCGCGTCGATGAGCGGCCGCAGGATCAGCCAGAGGTTGCCCAGGATGTTGCGGGCGTTGGCGGTGGCGGTGCGCTGGCGGGAGTCGTACCAGATGAAGCGTCGGCGGTCCCACAGCTGCCGCAGGTACACCCCGAGCGGCGGACGCACCCCGATGGGGAAGAGGTTGCTGGGATCGAGTCCG